>CAMAYO010000076.1 GCA_945862465.1 Pseudorhodobacter antarcticus
AGTTTCGAAGATAGAAAGAAAAAGATTGCCTTGGTAGAGCTGCAGGAAATGGCACGCGCTAAAGGATTTACCCTTGAAGAACTGACGGGCATTTCCGTTGTGCGTCGTCGCGCTCCGGCTGTGGCGAAATATGCTAACCCCGCGGATGCAACGGACACGTGGTCTGGCCGTGGTCGTAAGCCACGCTGGTTCCTAAAGGCGCTGGCTTCGGGCCGCACGCCGGAAGATCTGTCGATTTAACGACTTCAAAAAAAAGCGTTATGGCCGGCCTTCGGGTCGGCCTTTTCTTTTGTGCAAGCCTAGCCGATCAGCCCCAGCAAAACCTTGTGCCGCGCGATAAAGTCGGCGCGCACCACGCTGGGCGCGCGGAGTTTGATCTGTAGGCCCTGCAACAGCGCCAAAGCCGGGCGGCCAAACAGTTTATCCGCCTCATCTTCCGAAAACCCAGCGATCTGCACAGCTTCCAGCCAAGCGGAAACTTTGTCAGCCTGTTTGATCGCTTTCTTCACCGCGATTGGCAAAACGGCCGGCAAGCCAAAGCGCAGGTGGATGGCCGCCGTCAGCCGCGCATCCATCTCGGCATAGCCCGGGCCCACGGCAGCTTTCACCGGGCTGATCATGTCGCCGATCACATATTCGGGCGCATCATGCAGCAGGGCCGCCAGTTGCCAGCGCGGTTCTGTGCCGCCTTGGCGGCGATAGGCGTCTTCTACCAACAGCGAATGCTCGGCCACCGAATAGGGCCAATCGCCGTGCGTCTGCCCGTTCCAGCGCGCCACAAAGGCAAGGCCATGGGCGATGTCTTCAATCTCAACATCCACAGGCGTTGGGTCCAGCAGGTCTAACCTGCGGCCCGATAACATGCGCTGCCATGCCCGTGCTTGTTTCATCATCACACCAAAGGTTGTCGAAATGCCTATCTAATGCTATCTGCCCCGCAACAACAGGTTCAAGGAGTTTGCCGCATGGCTGCGGATTACATCGTCAAAGACATCGCGCTTGCAGACTTTGGTCGCAAGGAACTGACCATCGCAGAAACCGAAATGCCCGGCCTGATGGCCTGCCGGGAAGAGTTTGGCCCCAGCCAACCGCTGAAAGGCGCGCGGATCGCAGGGTCGTTGCACATGACGATCCAGACCGGCGTGCTGATCGAAACGCTGCGCGCTTTGGGCGCAGATGTGCGTTGGGCCTCGTGCAACATCTTCTCGACCCAAGATCACGCTGCAGCGGCCATTGCCGCCTCGGGCACGCCGGTGTTCGCCATCAAGGGCGAAACGCTGGAAGATTATTGGGATTACACCGACCGCATCTTCCAATTCGGCGGCGCTGGCGGCACCTGCAACATGATCCTTGACGATGGCGGCGATGCCACGTTGTACATCTTGATGGGTGCGCGGGTTGAAGCGGGTGAAACCGACCTGATCGCCGTGCCGACATCGGACGAAGAAGTTTGCCTGTTCAACCAGATCAAAAAGCGCCTTGCCGCTTCGCCCGGTTGGTTCACCAAGCAACGCGCCGCCATTCAGGGCGTGTCGGAAGAAACCACAACAGGCGTGCACCGCCTGTATGAGTTGCACAAGGCGGGCCAACTGCCCTTCCCCGCGATCAACGTGAACGATTCTGTCACCAAGTCGAAGTTCGACAATAAGTATGGCTGCAAAGAATCGCTGGTCGACGGCATTCGCCGCGCCACCGATACGATGATGGCCGGCAAAGTCGCCGTCGTTTGCGGTTACGGCGATGTGGGCAAAGGATCTGCCGCGTCGCTGCGCGGGGCAGGGGCGCGGGTGAAGGTCACCGAAGTTGACCCGATCTGCGCGCTGCAAGCCGCGATGGACGGGTTTGAAGTGACCCTGCTGGAGGATGAAGTCGCATCAGCCGATATTTTTATCACCACCACCGGCAACAAAGACGTCATCCGGATCGAGCATATCCGCGGCATGAAAGACATGGCCATCGTGGGCAACATCGGCCACTTTGACAACGAAATCCAAGTGGCAGCTTTGCGCAACCACAAATGGACCAATATCAAAGAACAAGTCGATATGATCGAAATGCCCAACGGGCACCGCATCATCCTGCTGTCGGAAGGCCGTTTGCTGAACCTTGGCAACGCCACAGGCCACCCGTCTTTCGTGATGAGCGCGTCTTTCACCAACCAAGTTCTGGCGCAGTTGGAACTGTGGACCAAGGGCAAAACCTATGCCCCTGGTGTATACATTCTGCCCAAAGAGCTGGATGAAAAGGTCGCCCGCCTGCATCTGAAAAAGATCGGTGTGAAGCTGACCCAGCTGCGCCCCGAACAGGCCAGCTACATCGGCGTCAAGGTTGATGGCCCGTTCAAAAGCGAACACTACCGCTATTGATCTGCACAGCCTAAACTACTCAAAGGCCCGCCACTCGGCGGGCTTTTGCATGGGCTTTGCCTAAAGTTTTCAGAGCTTAGATTTTGCCAGCGCCAACCGATTCGGCTATGGTCAGTTCAAGGGCATTACGTCCTGAACCTTTCATAGAACACGTGCGGTGCTGGGTGCGCGTGGGGTGGTGAGGGGTTCCTAGGGGTAGGGGCCCCTCATTTTTTCAAACCCCGAAAGCGCCAAAAATGATGCCCATTAAGGTGCAGCAGACGACGGAATTGGTTCCGTCATTCAGGGTCAGCTTAAACAGCCGCCCCGAAAAGGTGTAGTTCATCATCACCCAAGGCGTGATCAAAAACGCGCCCAACCGCGCAGGCAATCCGAAATTATGGGGCCACCCCACCCAGTTCGCAGATGATGCGCCATTCGTCCGCCGACACAGGCTGCACCGATAGGCGTGAATTGTTGATCAGCACCATCTTTTCCAAACCCGCCTGCACCTTGCACATCTCTAGCGTCACGGGTTGTTGCAGCTTGGCCACAGGGCGGAAGCACACGCAATCCCAACGCGGATCGTCGGTTTTGCTGTCTTGCTGCGACAGGCGGGTGACCTCGACAATCCCCACCACCTCTTTGCCCACGTTGGAGTGGTAGAAAAACCCCCGCTCGCCCAGCTTCATTTGCCGCATATTGTTGCGCGCGCCGTAGTTGCGGATGCCGTGCCATTCCTCATCGGCGGGCAGTTTATCCCACAGGCTTTGAAAGCTGATCACATTGGGTTCAGATTTGAACAGCCAAAAGTTCATCCGATCACCTTTTTCCATTCGCGAATGTCAACGGATGCGAAAAGCCCCGCTTGGGTATAGGCATCTTCCGCCACCCAAGCCTGCGCCTGTTCGATCGTGTCAACCGACAGCACAATCATCGACCCGCACATCTGCCCTTGGGCATCCAAAAACGGCCCCGCCAGTTCCACGATGCCCGAGGCGTTCAGGTGCTCTACATGCGCAGGCCGGTTGGCCATGCGCACCTCTAGCGAGTTTGGTTTGTCGATACAGATCAAAGCAACGCGCATTTCATTCCTTTCGTAGCGGGCGGGACATCAGGCTGTGAATGGCCTGATCCAAGGCTATGTCTTGCCGGATCAGCCGCGCAACCATCGTCGACACCGGCATATCAAGCGACTGGTTTTGTGCAATCTGTTCTATCGCTTGCGCCGTGGCTACCCCCTCGACGGTGATCGTGGGGTCAAAGGCACTACCTGACCCAAGCGCCATGCCATAGCGCAGGTTGCGCGATTGGGTGGAGGTGCAGGTGAGGATCAAGTCGCCCAAGCCCGAAAGCCCTAGCATCGTATCGCTGGCAGCGCCCTGTGACAGTGCAAAGCGCTGCATCTCGGCAAAGCCGCGCGTGATCAGCGCCGCCCGCGCCGATTCCCCCAAACCCGCGCCCATCACCACGCCTGCGGCGATGGCGACCACGTTCTTCAACGCGCCACCCAATTCGGCCCCCACCGCGTCATCGCTGCGATACAATCGCAAGGTGGCGGTCGACAGCAAGGGTTGCAGCGCTTCAACCCCTTGTCCTGCCAGCGTCAGCGCCGTGGGCAAGCCGCGCGCGATGTCGGCGGCAAAGCTGGGGCCTGTCAGGATCGACACAGCGCTTTGCGGGCAAAGCCCCTGAACCATCGCTGTGGGTCCGCGCAGGCTGGCAAGGTCGATCCCCTTGCAGCACACCACCAGCGGTAAGCCGTTTAAGGCTGACCCGTGCTGCGCCAGAAACCCTGCTAAGGCCTGCATTGGCAAGGCCAGCAAAACGGCATCTGCCCGCGCCACCCCCCTTAGATCGCCCGTCACGTTCAAGCTTGCTGGAAACATCACCCCTTCCAACCGCGCCGCATTGCTGCGGCCTTCCGCCATTGCCGCCACGTGCCGCGCATCGCGCGCCCAAAGCGTCACCTGCCGCCCCGCTGCCGCCAAAGCCACCGCCAGCGCCGTGCCAAAAGCCCCTGCGCCTGCGACCCCGATCATCCCTTTGCGCCCTTTTTGCCCGACCCGATCAGGGGTGCTGCCGCACTGTCCAGCGGCCAGCGCGGGCGGGCCGTCAGATCACTCTCAACCGTGCCGCCTGTCAAATACCGCTCTATCCCCGCCCAAGCGATCATCGCCGCATTGTCGGTGCACAGCCGCAGCGGCGGGGCGGTGAATGCCACGCCCAAGCCTTCGCAAACCCCTTGAAGCGCAGTTCGAATGGCCGCATTCGCCGCCACCCCGCCCGCCACGGCCAAGGTGGGCACATCGGGCGACAGGGCCAGATAAACCTCTAAAGCGCGCCGCGTTTTTTCGACCAGCACCGCCGCCACCGCCGCCTGAAACCCTGCGCATAGGTCGGCGCGGTCTTGCACCGTAATGCCGCCTTTAACCGCAATCACCGCATCCCGTGCCCGTAGCACGGCGGTTTTCAGGCCCGAGAATGACATATCGCACCCCGCCCGATCCAGCAAAGGCCGTGGCAGTGCAAAGCGCTTCGCGTCACCCTTTGCAGCCTCAGCCTCTACCCAAGGGCCACCGGGTTGTGGCAGGGCCAACAGCTTGGCCACTTTGTCAAACGCCTCGCCCGGCGCATCGTCGATCGTGCCACCTAGGCGTTCGAACTGATCGGGCGCGCGCACGATCAGAAACTGGCAATGCCCGCCCGACACGAGCAGCATCAGATAGGGAAAGCCCAGCCCGTCTGTCAGGCGCGGTGTCAGCGCGTGCCCCGCTAGGTGGTTCACGCCCAGCAGCGGCAAGCCTGTCGCCGCCGCAATCCCCTTGGCCAGCATCACGCCCGACAAGACGCCGCCGATCAGCCCTGGCCCCGCTGTGACCGCCACCGCATCCAGATCGCCCAGCGCCACCCCCGCTTCGGCCAAGGCGCGTTCCACGCAGTGATCCAGCCGCTCGGCATGGGCGCGGGCGGCGATTTCGGGCACAACACCGCCAAAATCGGCGTGCAGCGCCGTTTGGCCTTCCACTTGCGAGCTTAACACCTCGCCTCGCCCGTCGGGATGGCGGCGCACCACGGCAGCGGCCGTGTCATCGCAGCTGCTTTCGATGCCCAGAAAGGTTAAGGTTCCGCCCATTGCGCCCCGCGCCAAGATCAGGCCAGATAGACCCTGACCCGCGACCGAGGTAACACCTTGCCCATGCCCGCACAATCCTTGGCCCCCACCGTCCTGCTGACCCGTCCCGCCGCGCAATCGGCCAGCTTTGCCCAAAGCCTGCAGGCGCGGGTTGAGGGGCTGCGGGTGATCGTGTCGCCGTTGATGGTGACCGTTCTTCATACAGTGACGCTGCCCAAAGAACCGCTGCAAGGCGTCATCCTCACCTCGCAAACGGGGGCCGAGGCGGCGGGCCGTCTGCGCACGCAATTGCCCGACTTGGCCTATTGCGTGGGCGACCGCACCGCCCAAGTGGCGCGAGAGGCGGGCTTTCGCGTGCAATCCGCCCAAGGCGATGCCGAAGCGCTTTTGGCGCTGATTCTGCGCGAAAAGCCCCAAGCCCTGATCCATCTGCGCGGGCGCGAGGCGCGGGGCGATCTGGCTCAGCGGCTTTCAGCCGCAGGCGTTTTCACCCAAGAGCGTGTGGTTTACGCACAAGACGCCCAACCGCTGAGTGACGACGCCGTGGCCGTTCTAAGCGGCAAATCCCCGGTTCTTGTGCCGCTCTTTTCACCCAGAAGCGCTGAAATCCTTGGCGCGGCTTGGCAGGGCCTTACCACCCACGCCCCGCTTGTCGTGGTGGCGATCAGCCAAGCTGTGGCCGAAGCCGCCGCGTTTTGCCCCACCAAGCCCGTCCTTTCCGCCCATCCGGATGCACCCTCTATGCTCGACGCCGTGCTGGCTCAGTTGCACGCGCCTTGAACTAGCCCCCCCTGCGGCATTACCTTGCGGGGAATGACATTGCGAAGGATCAGCCATGGCCCCCGATGATACAGGGACAACCCCACAAGCCCCACAGCGCAAGCGCAGGGGATTGGCTTGGGTGATCTGGCCTTTGTTGGGGGGGGCACTTGCGGCAGCGGCAGGCTATGGCGTGGCGCAATATGTGCCAAACGGCTGGCCCATGGCGTCGGTCGTGACCTTGCAAACCCAAGTCGCTGTGCTGTCAGATCAGGTTCAGGCCTTGCAGGCCGATTTGCAAAAGGCCGATGCCCGTTTGGCCAGCCTTGAAACCGCCCCCGCACCGCAAGGCGATGCCGGACAGATCGCCGCGCTAGAGTTGCGCCTTGCCGCGCTGGAATCCAAACCCATGCCCGCTGGAACCGACAGCGCCGCGCTGGATCAATTGCGGGCCGAGGTGGCGGCGATCAAAACAAATGGCGCTGCGGTGATGTCGGCCCAAGTGCAGGCCGATCTGGATGCCAAGGTGCAAGCGACCGAAGCAAAACTGACCGCCATCGAACAATCCGCCCAAGCCCAAGCCGCAGCCACCCTAACCCGCGCTGCTTTGGGCCAGATCGCCGCTGCTTTGGACAGTGGCGCGCCCTATCCGTCGGCCATCGCGGCGCTGGCGGGCGCGGATATTGCGGTGGTCTTGACCGACAACGCCACCGCTGGCCTGCCCAGCCTGCAAGCCTTGCAAGCCAGCTTCCCCGACAGCGCCCGCACAGCGCTTGAGGCCGCATTGCGCGCCAATATGGGTGAAAGCTGGTCAGAGCGTGTGGGCAATTTCCTGCGCACCCAAGTGGGTGTGCGATCTTTAACCCCGCGCGATGGCCCTGATCCTGACGCCATCTTGTCGCGGGCGGAAGCGGCTTTGACGGCGGGCGATGTGGCACAGGCGCTGGCTGAAATCGCCACGCTGCCCACCCCCGCTCAAGACGCGCTTTCCGCTTGGCGCGTGCGGGCGCAACTGCGGTTGGATGCGCAAGCGGCGCTGGCTGCCCTTTTGGCCAAGGCCGGTTAAGATGATCTGGTCCCTTTTGCGCATCATGATCTTTCTTGCGGCCCTTGTGGCGCTGGCCTTTGGCTTGACCCTGCTGGCGCAAGCCGACACCGCGCTGCGCCTGTCGTTTGCGGGGTGGGAGCTTACGTTGCGCCCGCTGCAAATCGCCATCGTCGGGCTGGTGGTTTTGGGGGTCGTTTGGGGCCTCTTAAAGCTGATCGGTCTGCTTTTCGCCGTTTTGCGCTTTCTCAACGGCGATGAAACCGCCATTTCGCGCTATCTGGATCGCAACCGCGAACAGCGTGGCTTTCAGGCGCTGGCCGATGGGATGTTGGCCCTTGCGGCGGGGGAAGGCCGCTTGGCCCTGATCAAAGCGCAGCGGGCGCAAGGCTACCTTGACCGCCCCGAACTGACCAACCTTCTAATTGCCCAAGCTGCTGACCTGTCGGGCGATAGCGCCCGCGCCGGGGAAGCGTTCAAGGCCCTATTGGCTGATCCGCGCACCCGCTTTGTGGGCATTCGCGGCCTGTTGAAGCAAAAGCTGGCCGAAGGCGATACCGACACCGCCCTGAAACTGGCGGAAAAGGCGTTTGAGCTGAAGCCCCGCCACGCCGAATCGCAAGACATTCTGCTGAAACTGCAATCGGGTGCGGCCGATTGGAAAGGCGCGCGCGCCACCTTGACGGCACAGGCCAAATCCGGCGCTTTGCCCAAAGACCTGTTCCGCCGCCGCGATGCCGTTCTGGCCCTGCAAGAGGCGAAAGGCGTGTTTGACGAAACCGCCAACATTGACGCCCAAGAAGCCGCCATCGCCGCCAACAAGCAATCGCCCGACCTGATCCCCGCCGCCGCTATGGCCGCGCGCAGTTATCTGAACCGTGGTGACAAGAAAAACGCCACCCGTGTGCTGAAAAAAGCATGGGAGGCGATGCCCCACCCCGACCTTGCCGCCGCCTTTGCCGAGGTGGAGCCCGAAGAAACCCCCGATGCGCGGATCAAACGCTTTCGCGTGTTGACGGCGCTGCATCCCGAGCATGTCGAAACCAAGCAACTGCTGGCCGAACTGTCGATTGCCGCCGAAGATTTCCCTGCCGCCCGCCGCGCCTTGGGCGATTTGCCCACAAGTCAGCCTACCCGCCGGATTTTGGCGATCATGGCGGCGGTTGAGCGCGGCGAAGGTGGCGATGACGCCACCGTGCGCGCTTGGCTTGCCAAGGCGCTGACCGCGCCGCGCGGCCCGCAATGGTGCTGCGATAAGTGCCAAGCCGTGCATTCGGCTTGGGGGCCGATTTGTGACAATTGTCAGGGGTTTGATACCCTAAGCTGGCGTGCCCCGGTGGAAACCAGCGGGGCAAGCGCCACGTCCGCTGAAATGCTGCCCGTGATCGTGTCTGCCCCCAAACCCGCCGCCGACACCCCCAAACCGATTGATCTGGAAGCCATCGGACGGCGCGCGAATTAACCGCGCACCGCTTCGATCATCCGCGACACGTTGTCAGGGTTGGCATCGGGCGTGATGCCATGGCCAAGGTTGAAAATATGCGCCCCGCCTTTGAACGCATCCACCACACGGCGGGTTTCGCGCACCAAATCAGCGCCGCCTGTGACCATGTGTTCGGGCGCAAGGTTGCCCTGAACGCAGCCGTCAACCTGCACATTGGCAGCCCCCCATTCGGGGCTGACCGAATTGTCCAAAGCCACGCAATCCGCCCCCGTTGCCTTGGCAAAGCCCACGTAACCCTGCCCCGCCTCGCGCGGGAAGGCGATGATGGGCAGGCCGGGGTGGCGAGCTTTGAGCGCGTGGATGATCTGCTTGGTGGGGGTCAAAGCAAAGTCGATGAAATCTTGGCCCTTCAGGCTGCCAGCCCAACTGTCAAACAGCTTGATTACTTCAGCCCCAGCCAGCACCTGCATTGACAGATATTCAATCGTCGCCGCAGTAATCGCATCAATCAACGCTTGAAACGTAGCGCGGTCGGTCGCTTTCAGGGCATGGGCAGCACCCTGATCTTTGCTGCCACGCCCTGCGATCATATAGGTCGCCACCGTCCACGGGGCACCCGCAAAGCCGATCAGCGTGGTGTCGCGCGGCAGTTCGCGGGCCAGAATGCGCACAGTTTCATAGATAGGGGCCAGCTTGTCGTGAATAGCCTCTTTCGGCTTTAGCGCCTGAACGCCCGCTAGGGTGGTGATGGTTGACAAGCGCGGCCCCTCGCCCGTTTCGAACCACAGGTCCGCCCCCATGGCCTGTGGCAGCAGTAAAATATCAGCAAACAAAATCGCCGCATCAAACCCATAGCGGCGGATCGGTTGCAACGTCACCTCTGCCGCCAGTTCGGAATTGTAGCACAGCGCCAGAAAGTCTCCTGCTTGCGCGCGTGTCGCGCGGTATTCCGGCAGATAACGCCCCGCCTGCCGCATCATCCAGATGGGCGGAGTGGGAAGAACTTCGCCGGCCAAGGCGCGCAGGATGGTCTTATTGGGCATGTCAGGCTCCGTCTGGTCTGGGAATAGTTCTGTTTAGCACTGCGTTGTGGCTGTTGTCAGGGCAGAATGACAGCGGTATGCCTAGGGCATGACACACGCACTTCCCACCCCCGCCCACCCATTCAAAATCGGCACGCGCGGCTCTCCGCTGGCGCTTTGGCAGGCGCATGAGGTGCGACGCTGTCTTATGGCCGCCTATTCCCTGCCCGAAGCGGCGTTTGAGATCGTGGTGATCAAAGTCACTGGCGACCAGATTCTGGACAAGGCGCTGAAAGAGATTGGCGGCAAGGGCCTGTTCACCCGCGAGATTGAAGAGGCCCTGTTGGACGGGGGCATCGATATCGCCGTGCATTCGATGAAAGATATGCCCACGGTGCAGCCTGCGGGCCTGATCTTGGATTGCTACCTGCCACGCGAAGATGTGCGCGATGGCTTTGTTTCGCCCGCCGTGGCGGGGCTGATGGATTTGCCGCAGGGGGCCACGGTTGGGTCCTCTAGCCTGCGCCGCCGTGCGCAGTTGGCGCATCGCAGGCCCGACCTGAAGCTGGTCGAGTTTCGCGGCAATGTGCAAACCCGTATGAAAAAGCTGGAAGACGGCGTGGCTGTGGCGACGTTTTTGGCCATGGCGGGGCTGAACCGCTTGGGCATGGCGCAGCACGCCAAGCCGATTGCCGTGACCGAGATGCTGCCCGCCGTCGCCCAAGGTGCCATTGGGGTCGAGCGCCGCTTGGCCGACCCGCGCGCTGAGGCGATGTTGGCCGCGATTCACCACACGCCCACCGGCCAGCAACTTGCCGCCGAGCGTGGGTTCTTGGCGCGGCTGGATGGGTCTTGCGAAACGCCCATCGCGGGGCTTGCGGTGCTGGAAGGCGCGACCCTGTGGCTGCGCGGCGAAATTCTGCGCCCTGATGGCACAAGGGTGATCAGCGGCGATCTGCGCGGCCCCGTGGCCGATGCCGCAGCGATTGGCGCGGCGCTGGCCGATCAGGTGTTGGCCGAAGCAGGGCCGGGGTTTTTTGACTGATCCGCTCATGCTTCACCCGATGCGGTAAAGCGGGCCAGAAAGGCCAAGATCGGAGCTGCGACCAAATCTGCCGCCTCTTCATGCACCAAATGCCCGTAATCGGGAATATCCAGCCAAGTCGCATCCGGCATCACTTGTGCCGCGCACTCGGATACGCTGGCAGGCACAGCGCGGTCTTTGCTTGCAGTGATCAGCAGCGTGGGCGTGGTTTGATTCGTCATCCGCCGCAAAAACGGCGTCAGGTTCCATTGCGCCATCATCGCCAGCGTGGCGCTGACATGGGCGGGCCTTTGCATCAGGTGCAGGTATAGCGCCTGCCCCGCCTCATCTAACGTGCTGCCCGTGGTGGCGATCAACTGGCGCACCTGCGTTTGGGTTCTGGCGAGTTTGCTGAACAGGCTGGGCACAAAGGGTGTTAACGCCAAGGCTTTGGCCATAACGGGGAAAAGCCAGCCCTCAAGCCCCTCAAACGCGCCTAGGGCGGAATTGACGCCGATCACCGCCTTGATCGGCGTCAGTTCGGCCAAGCGCTGGGCAATCGCCCCACCCGCAGAATGGCCGATGATGGCCAAGGGCTGCCAACCTTCTTGGCGGATAAGGGCTGCAATGTCATCTGACACAGGGTCTAACCCGCACCGCGACCGTGCGCCCAAAACGCTAAAGCCCTGGCCCGGCAAATCTAGGGCGATAATCCGGTAATGCTGGGCCAGAAGCGGGATCAAGTGGCGAAAGCTCTGGGTCGCGCCCCCCGCGCCATGCAGCAGCAGCACCAAAGGGCCTGCGCCTATGTCCTGCACATGCCAAAGATGCGGCTTGCACGCGATGTGGCGCGAAGCGTCACGATAGGGCCAAAAGGCAGGAATGACAGGTGCGCGCATCAATCACCCAAGGCCGCTTGCAGGGCGGCAGACAGGCGCTGCGCATCGGCGCGGGGCAGGGGCAGATAGGGGGCATTCAGCACCTCGGCCAAGCGGTTTAGGGCGGGTTGGGGGCGGGTGGCGATGTCAATCACCAGCGCAGGAATGCCCGTAGCACGCAGGGCGCGGGCCAGTTTCAGGCTATCCGCCTCGGCCATCTCGCGGTTGGCGCTGCCATCCAGCGCGATGTTGCCGCGCCCATCGGTCAGCAAGGCCACCGTGGGCGTCATCCCCCGCGCTTTGGTTTGGCCTGCCAGTTCAAACGCCATCTGCAAGCCCGCCGCCAAGGGGGTGCCGCCGCCGCCCGGAAGCGAAGCCAACCGCCGTTTTGTTTGAACTAACGAGCGTGTGGGCGGCAGCATCAATTCTGCCGCAGTGCCGCGAAAGGCGATCAGCGCCACATGGTCGCGGCGCGCATAGGCTTGGGCCAGCAGCAGCTCCACAGCGCCCTTCGCCTCTCCCAACCGCGCCAACGCGGAGGAACCTGATGCGTCGACGGCAAAGATCAGCACCCTGTCAGAGGTTTCCTGATACCGCTTCAACCGCAAATCACTTTGCCGAATTTCCAGCCGTGTCGCGTCAACCGAACGGCGGCGCAGCGGTTGCCAAGGTGCCGCAGCGCGCAGGGTGGCGACCAGATCAATCCGCTTGCCCGAACCGGGCGTGCCGGGGCGAGAGGGCAGGGGCCGCCCCCGATGATTGCCCTTGCGCGCAGCCCCGCTGCCCGACCCCTTGGCGCTGCGGGCAGCCTTGCCAGCGGCAAGGCGGGCCAATAGGTCAGCGGGTAGGGCGGCGCGGATGGCCTCTAGCAAGATGTCATCGGGCAGGCGGTCTTGCTGGCTTTGCTCTTGATCTTGCGCGTCTTGTTCGGGTGCGTCTGGCGGTTCGGGCGGCGGTGGAGGCGCATCATTTTCCTCAACCTGCGGCGGCAGGTCGCCGCGATGGGCCAGCGTCAGTTCAGCGGCATGGCGCAACGTGTCGTCTGACGCCTGATCTTGCCCGCGCCACGCCGCCAGCGCGCGCGCCACGGCCAGCGCCAGCATTGGTGCGCGAAGCGAAGCGATGCCCATTGCGGCGGCGACGGTTGTCAGGCTTTGCAGCGCTGTTTTGGGCAAGGTGGTGCTGGCCAACCGCGCACGGGCTGTGGCGATGGCTTCGGGCGACAGGGTCACGGCTTGGCTGTCAGAATAGCCAACCTCTGTCAGGTCTAAGAACAAGCCCAATCGATCAGCCAATCCCGAAGGCAGGTTTTCTTCCGGCTCTGCTCCCTCGTCCAAAGCGATCAGACACGGTCCCGCCTCATCCATCCAGCGCGACAGGCGGGCGGATAGGCCTTGGGGGCAGCGTTCGGCCATGGTCAGGATTAGGGGCGCTGTGCTGGCCAAAAGCCCAGCGCTTGACACCAAACTCCCCGCAGCCAAAGTCGCCGCCAGATCAACCCCGCCAAACAGCGCTGTGTCATCGACCCCCGGATGAATGCGCCGCGCCACGGGCAGCGCCTGCGTCACCCGATCACGCACCGCAGAACTGCGCGCACGCAGCCACAGGCCCTTGACCCCCGCAGGATCAACCGCCAGCACAGCCAACGCCAATTCGGCGCGCTGCCACGGCGTAAGCGCATCGCTCATGGCAGGGTTTCTTCCACCACCCGCGCGACACGAGAGGCGGAGCCCGCCTCGTCCA
>CAMAYO010000077.1 GCA_945862465.1 Pseudorhodobacter antarcticus
ATCGCGATTTATGCCGCTGATGCCTATGCCCGCGCTTCGGGTGGCTTGGCTGTCGCACAGATCCACTCTAGCCCCGGTTTGGGCAATGCTTTGGGCGCTATGTATCAGGCCAACCGCGGCCATAGCCCTATTCTGGTTTTGGGCGGTGATTCGGGTATTCGCTATCAGGCGATGGAAGCTCAGATGGCCGCTGATTTGGTGGCTATGGCGCGTCCGGTGACCAAGTGGTCCACGATGGTGCAGCACCCCACGTCGCTGCTGCGCGTGCTGCGCCGTGCGATCAAGATCGCGCTGACCCCTCCGATGGGGCCGGTTTACGTGTGCTTGCCGCAAGATATGCTGGATGAGATCAGCCTTGAAGAGGTGTTCGCGACCTGCATCCCCGATTCCCGTGTGATGCCGCGTCAAGAGATGATCGACAGCGCCGCAAAGATGCTGCTGAGCGCCGCACGCCCGACGATTTACATCGGCGATGGCGTGTCAAGTTCGGGTGCTGAAACGGCCTTGGCCAGCGTAGCCGAGGCTTTGGGTGCCGACGTATGGGGCGTTGACGGCGGCGATTTGAATATGTCTTACCGCAACCCGCTGTGGCGGGGCGCTACGGGTCATATGTTCGGCTCTCACAGCCTTCCCATCACCCAAAGTGGCGATGTGAACTTGGTCGTAGGCACCTACATGCTGCCCGAGGTGTTCCCCGAACTGGGCAACATCTACGGCGAAGGTGCTAAGACGATCCATATTGATATGGACACCAATTCGATCGCCAAGAACCATCCGGTTGACATGGGTTTGCTGGGCGACCCCAAGCTGACGCTGGAAGCCTTGGCGGGCAGCATTTTGGCAGCGCGGACTGCGGCCCAAGCGGCCAAAGCCCAAGCAGCTATTGCAAAAGGCGCAGCAGACCGGGCGGCAGAGTTGGCTAAAGCCCAAGCGGCGTCAACACGCGGTGACGGGAAAGAGCCTGGTTCGCTTTACTTCGGCCACTTCGCTCGGGAATTGGCCAAGCGCCTGCCTGCAGACGCTTTGGTGTTTGATGAGGCGTTGACAAACTCTCCGTCCTTGACGGCTTTCTTGCAGCCCTCCGAACCGGGTCAGTTCTTTCAAACCCGTGGTGGCTCGCTGGGAACCTCTTTGGCCGGCGGCCTTGGCCTTCAAGCAGCCCATCCGGGCCGCACTGTGGTGGCTGTTTCGGGCGATGGCGGGGCCATGTATGTCCTGCAAGCGCTGTGGAGTGCGGTGCGCCACAATCTGCCCGTTAAGTTTGTGATTTGTAACAACCGCTCTTACCGGTTGCTGCAAGCCAATATCTCGCAATTCTGGACCGAGCGGGGCATTACAGACCGCCCCTTCCCGACCAGTTTCGACCTGTCGAAACCGGCGCTGAACTTTGCCGATTTGGCTGCAGGCTTCGGTGTGACCAGCCTGCGTGTTGAAACGATTGACCAAGTTGGCAGCGCTATTGACACGGCCCTTGCCCACAACGGGCCCTTCCTGCTTGACGTCAGCCTTGAGGGCAACGTTCACCCCGAACATATTGGAGCTAAGTGCGGACAATGACCACGAAAACTGCACCCAAACCCGCAAAAGCCACGGCGAAAGCCGCAAAGACCACGCTTCTGTACCAGGCCACCAAGGGCGACCCCCACCCCTTGGGTTCGACGGTTTACCCTGATGGCGTGAACTTCTCGGTTTTCTCGCAGAACGCCGCCTCGATGGAATTGCTGCTGTTCGCAGAGGGCAACTCGACCGAGCCCTTCCAGATCATCAAGATGACGGATGAAGGCAACAAGTCCTTCCACTTCTGGCATATCTTCCTAGTCGATGCCAAACCGGGCCTGCACTACGCCTACCGTGTGCATGGGCCGGAAGAAAAGAAGCCCGGTCATCGCTTCACACCCGAAAAGGTGCTGATCGACCCCTACGCCTATGGCAACTCGATGGATCTATGGAACCGTGGTGCAGCTTGCTTGCCTGGTGACAACCTGACGCAATCCATGCGCTCGGTCGTGATTGACCCGTTGGATTACGACTGGGAGGGTGATCGCCCGCTGAACCGCCCGATGCAGGATTCGGTGATTTATGAAATGCACGTGGGTGGATTTACCCGCGCTGGCAATTCGCATGTCACCTCGCCCGGCACGTTCCGCGCGGTGATCGAAAAGATTCCTTATCTGCAAAGCCTTGGCGTCACGGCGGTTGAGCTGCTGCCCGTCTTCCAATTCGACGACACCGAAGCGCATGAGTTTGAAGGCAACAAGCTGAACAACTTCTGGGGCTATTCGACCATGGCGTATTTTGCGCCGCATCCCGGATATTGCGAGTCTGCTGGCGAAGCCCAGCACATGACCGAGTTCCGCGACATGGTGAAGGCGCTGCACAAGGCTGGGATCGAAGTGATCTTGGACGTTGTGTTCAACCACACCGATGAAGGCAACCATCAGGGCCCGACCTTTTCGTTCCGCGGATTTGACAACCTGAACTACTACTACTTGGTCGATGGCAACCAAGACTATTACTACGATTACACAGGCTGCGGAAACACCTTTAACTGCAACCACCCGGTTGGGTCGAAGATGATCGTGGAATGCCTGCGGTTCTGGGTTGAATACATGCACGTCGACGGCTTCCGCTTCGACGAAGGTTCGGTTTTGTCGCGTGGCCCGGGTGGCGCTCCGATGGAATTCCCGCCGGTGCTGTGGCAGATCGAACTGGACGATGTCTTGGCCGAAACCAAAGTCATCGCCGAAGCATGGGACGCCGCTGGCCTGTATCAGGTTGGCCACTTCCCGGGCTTTCGTTGGGCCGAATGGAACGGCGTTTACCGCGACACGTTGCGCAAGTTCGTAGCGGGTGAAGCGGGCATTGTTGGCGACTTGGCTGACCGGATCACGGGCAGCCCGTCGCTGTACCAATCCAATGGTCACTTGCCGATCAACAGCGTCAACTTCATCACGGCGCATGACGGCTTTACGCTCAACGACCTCGTTTCCTACAACAACAAGCACAACGAGGCCAATGGCGAAGGCAACCGCGACGGCGTTGACGACAATATGTCGTGGAACTGTGGCGCTGAAGGCCCGACCGACGACCCAGCAATCAACGCCCTGCGTGAACAGCAAATTCGCAACTTTGCGACCCTGCTGATGCTGTCGCAAGGCGTGCCCATGTTTGTCATGGGCGACGAAGTGCGCCGCACCCAAGGCGGCAACAACAACGCTTGGTGCCAAGACAACCCGATTGGCTGGTTCGACTGGACACAGACCCAAACCGAAGCGGGGATGTTGCGCTTCTGGAGCGAGTTGATCGCCTTCCGTAAAACGCACCCCGCCGTTCACCGCGCGCGCTTCTTCAGCGGTGCGATCAACGAACGTGGCATGCCCGACATCTCATGGCACGGCACCAAGTTGAACGAACCGGGTTGGAACGACCCCCACGCACGGGCTTTGGCTTGGACGGTTGCGGGCTCTTTGGCCCATTCCGACATCCACGTCATGGTCAACATGTATTGGGAACCGCTGACCTTTGAAATCCCGCAGATCTATGAGCGGGCTTGGTACACGGCTGTCAACACAGCCCTGCCGTCACCGCAAGACATCAATGCACCCGGCAATGAAGTTCTTGTCAATTCTCACCACGTCGAAGTGTCAGGGCGCAGCATTGTTGTCCTGATCTCTCGCTAAACCTCCTCTGCAACCCTTTTAAAATCGAAGGTAGTCATGAACGCTCTAGACTTTAGCTTCTCAGACCTCATCGCAGGTTATGTGACCAAGTACGATGCCGCCACTGACCACGTCTGGCTGAAAACCAGCGATGGCCGTGAATACTCCATCGGCATCACGCCCACGACCTATGCGGAAATCATCCGTAACTTGGGCGAAGGCTTCAAGAACGCTTCGGACAACATGCGCGCCATGTTCACCCCGGGCCGCTTCATGTTCGCCTACGGGGTGTTCTATCCCGATAGCGCGTCCAAAATCGAATTCGACGCCAAGCACATCGTCTTCGCTGGCCGTTCGGAAACATCCTACGAATTCGAAAAGCCCGATTGGTGGCTGAAGCAGATCGATCAACTGGGCCAGTTCTATGTCAAGTCGCAGTTCGGCGACGGCCCGATCGACTATGCAAACTACCGCACCAACCTCAGCTCGTCGGGCGCCCATACCCAGAACGGCCGTCAGGAAACTGACACGATCTCTCGTTTGGTTTACGGTTTTGCTTCGGCCTATTTGGTCACCGGCAAAGACGTGTATTTGGAAGCCGCCAACAAAGGCACCGAATATCTGCGCGACCACCTGCGCTTTGTCGACCAAGCCGATGACATCGTTTACTGGTACCACGCTGTGGATATCAAAGCGAACGGCGGCGAGCAGAAGATCTTGGCTTCCGAATTCGGCGACGACTACGATGCGCTGCCCTGCTACGAGCAAATCTACGCTTTGGCCGGCCCGGTTCAAACCTACCGCATCACCGGTGACAAGGCGATCTACGAAGACACCCGTCGCACGATCAACCTGTTCAACCGTTACTACAAAGACCACTCGCCCGCTGGCGGCTATTACAGCCACATCGACCCGATCATGCTGGACGCCCATTCCGAAAACCTTGGCCGCAACCGCGCGCGCAAGAACTGGAACTCGGTCGGCGACCATGCTCCGGCTTATCTGATCAACCTGTGGCTGGCCACGGGCGAGAAAGAGCACGCCGACTTCCTAGAATACACGTTCGACACCATTGCCGAGCATTTCCCGGACTACGAAAACAGCCCCTTCGTGCAAGAAAAGTTCTTCGACGACTGGTCGAAAGATCAAAGCTGGGGCTGGCAGCAGAACCGCGGCGTGGTTGGTCACAACCTCAAGATCTCTTGGAACCTGATGCGTATGAACAGCTTGGTTCCCAAGAAGGAATACGTCGAGCTGGCCGAGAAGATCGCTGTCACCATGCCCGATCACGGCGCTGACCGTCAGCGTGGCGGTTGGTATGACGTGGTTGAACGCGTGACCGAACCCGGTCAGAAGTTCCACCGCTATGCTTGGCACGACCGCAAAGCTTGGTGGCAGCAAGAACAGGGCATCTTGGCCTATCTGATCTTGAACGGCGTTCTGGGCAAAGATGAATACCTGCAATACGCCCGCGAAGGCTCGGCGTTCTACAACGCTTGGTTCCTTGACGTGGAAGAAGGCGGGATCTACTTCAACGTTCTGGCCAACGGCAACCCGTTTGCTTTGGGCACAGAGCGCGGCAAGGGTTCGCACTCGATGTCTGGCTATCACAGCTTCGAACTGTGCTATCTGGCCGCCGTGTACAGCAACTTGCTGGTGAACAAAGAGCCGATGGACTTCTACTTCCGTCCCGCTCCGGGTGGTTTTGCTGACGGCATCCTGCGCGTTCAGCCCGACATCCTGCCGGTTGGCTCGATCCGCATCGACCAAGTTTGGATCGATGGCCATGACTACGCCGACTTCGACGCCCACAAGTTGTTCGTGAACCTGCCCAAGGGCCATGGCGACATCAAAGTGCGCGTGCGCATCGTTCCGACATCGAACCGCTTTGACGCAGACGTTCTGAGCGTTTCGGGCGGCGTGGCCAAAATCACCTTCTCGGGTGAGATGACCTCGCAAGACCTGAAGTATCTGGACGAAGCCGTGAACTCGGCTATCGAACAGGGCGCAAATGCTTTGGACATCGACGCGTCCAAGCTGGAAAGCATCTGCACCGAGGGCCTGCGTTACCTGGTGTTCCGCAAGCAGAAAGCTGGCGAAAACTTTGGTCTGTCCATCCGCGGCGCCAATTCTTCGGTGCGTGCTGCGATCGTGGCTTCGACCTTCAGCCAGTCGATCACACTGTCCTGATAACATTGGTGGCGGCACATTCTGTGCCGCCACTTCTCTTTTCGCGATAACCCATTCAAGAAAGCAAAAACCATGGCCGCACCCAAAATCGCCATCCTGATCGAAAGCGACTTTTACGAGCACGAGATCTGGTACTATCACTACCGCTTCCTTGAAGCAGGGTATGACGCCCAATTCATGTCGCGCCTTTGGGGCAATGACATGCTGACCTTTAAGGGTCACGAATATCATGCGCCCTTCGAATGCCGCGCCAGCCTGGAATCGCTCGACGATGCCACGCTTGATACCTATGCCGCTTTGATCGTGCCCTCGGGCATCGTGTCGGACCGCCTGCGTTACACCGACGATTTGAACAAGATGCCCCCCGCTGCTGATCTTTTGAAGCGCGCTTTTGCCAAGCCTAATCTGCTCAAGGGTATCATCTGCCACGGCCTGTGGCTGTGCGCGCCGGTGGTTGACGTGATCAAGGGCCGCAATCTGACCTGCCACCCGAACCTTCATGGGGACGCATTGGCCTACGGTGCCAACTTTGTGGACCAAGACGTTGTGGTGGACCGTGATCTGGTCACAGCGCGGACCGGCGGCCATGCTCATCTGCTGGCCTCGACCATGATCAAGATGATCGACGCTAAGCGCTGAAAGCAGTGCCATGTCCCTGACAGTCACGGCCTCAAAGATCAAATCCGGGCACGACGGTGTTGTCGCCGTTCTGCTGGCGGGTGGCCGTGGAACAAGGTTGGGGGCTTTAACGGCCCGAGAAAGCAAACCGGCGGTGCCCTTTTTGGGCGAATTGCGGATCGTCGACTTTGTGATGGCCAATGCGCTGGCATCGGGCATCACATCGATGACGGTCTGCACCCAATGGGCGCCGACGGGTTTGGTGCACCACTTACAATCTCATTGGGCGCCCCAGTTCCGTGACGGATTAACCTTCCGCTACGGCCCTGATGTCGTTGGGGAACCTGGATTCGAAGGCACGGCACATGCTGTGGCAAGTTTGGCAGAAGAATTCGATGCGGCAGGGGTCAAGGATCTTTTGGTTCTGTCGGCGGACCATGTATATCAGATGGATTACCGCAATCTGGTCACCTCGCACCGCCAATATGGCAAGCCTATGACGGTGGCGAGCCTGCCTGTGCCCCTCTCAGAAGCCACAGGTTTTGGCGTGTTTGAGGTTGAAGGTGCTTGCCATGCGAAGCGCTTCGTTGAAAAGCCGAAAAAGCCCCCTGCCATGGCCGAAGCTCCAGACCGCGCCTTGGCCAGCATGGGGATTTATGTGGCGCAGTGGAGTTGGCTGCGCAGCATCCTGAACGCTAGCCCCATGCCGTTGGATTTTGGCAACGATGTTTTGCCAAAAGCGGTCGAGGGTGGGGATGTTGGCGTTTTCTGTTTTGCCGATCCCAACCCGAAGAAAACGCCCTATTGGCGCGATGTGGGAACTGTCGATGCGCTCGAAAGCGCGCGCCGCGATTTCGAAACCCCAAAACGGCCGTTTAGTCTGCCGATTTTGCCGAATAATGTGGCGGCTTATCCCTAGTGTCCAGACTCATAACCAATAGATGACTGTTGCGGCGAGCGCGCAAGCGGACAAGAACAGGATAGGGCATCTGTCGTATCGGGTTGCGATGCGCCTCCAGTCTTTGAGGCGAGCGAACATATTCTCGATCCTGTGGCGCTGGCGGTAGAGGGTTGCGTCGTGCGCGATATGAACCTTTCGCCCGATCCGGGACGGGATGCAGGGTCAAATCCCTCGTTCTACCAAAGCGTTGCGGAACCTGTCGGCGTCGTAGCCCCGATCTGCCAAAAGCGTGCCGGCCTTTGGAATTGAGGGCAGGAGCGCCCATGCACCGATGTAGTCCGAGGTTTGGCCAGCCGACAGGAACATCCGGATCGGGCGGCCCTTTGCGTCACCCAGAACGTGCAGTTTCGAGTTCAAACCGCCCTTCGTGCGCCCGATCAGCCTTCCCCGATCTGCGTGGGGCCCCCTTTTTGCACCGCCAGGCTCGATGCAGTCCGGTGGGCCTTCAGATGGGTCGCGTCGATCATCACGATCTCGATGTCCTGTGCCTCAGCGGCGAGTTCAGTCATGATCGTGGCAAAGACATCCATCCAACTCCACCGTTTCCAACGGTTGTAGAGTGTCTTGGGCGGCCCATAGTCACCCGGAGCATCTTTCCACATCAACCCATTGCGCTGTATGAAGATTATCCCACTCAAAACACGCCGATCATCGACGCGAGGCTTACCCCGAGACTTAGGAAAGAACGGGCTCATCCGTCCAACTTGCACGTCCGTCAGCCAGAATAGTTCGCTCATCATGCCTCCCCACTTTGGGAGTTTGAATCACGCGGAAAGCCTCAGTTCAAGCAGATTTATGGGTCCTGACCCTAACCATAACAGGACGCGCTGCTGCAAAAGCGGTTCCAAAACAGCGAAAACGGCAGAAAATCCCCGAACAAGGCGTCGAACCAACGCTCAGGCGGTAATCCCAGCGAAGCCGAAGTCGTTGATCAGACGTTCCTTAACCTGTTCGGCGATCTCAGAAAAGATTTGCAGATTTAAGATTTATAGTCTACTAAGTTTTTGTTATATAAACTCTCTCTTCAAGGTGTAAACTTCAATAATATGCAAATTGGGTTATTGAAAATAGTTACTTTGTAGTGAAACAACCTGTGGAGATCAGCGATGACGCCGAACACCTCTAACAACACGCAACTCAGCCTGTTTGCAGCTGTTAAAGCCCACGACCTTCAAGCCACATCGCAGGCAATTCTAAACGGGGCCGATGTTAACAAGCGCGGTCCGCTTGGTCAGACGGCGATACATCTCGCAGCCGGCCGGGGCTACGTACAGATGGTCGCCAAGCTGGTAGAGGCCGGTGCTGATGTGCACGCACTTGATTCCACCATGGGTGCCTCGCCGCTGCACTTTGCGGCAGCCGGCGGGGTGGCTGACGTGGCCGGTCTTTTACTGTCGGCCGGCGCCTTTATCAATCTGCAGTCGGCCACCGTCGGCCTTACGCCGCTGATGAACGCCATCTGGGCCAAGCAGGTCGGCATGGTCCGCTTCCTGGTAGAAAAAGGCGCCGCCATTGAGATCAAGTCGCACTTAGGCGGCGCGACCGCCTGGGACTTCATCGGCAACGAGGTGATTTGGACGGCCGGCTTCACCAGTCCAGAGCAGGAAGCTTGGGGTCGCGATATCCGTGCCGTGCTCGAAATGCAGAAGACCAAGGACGAGGCGACACTGGCGGGGCAGAAGCTGATGGCGGCAGTTCAGGCAGGCGATGTCGCAGCCGCCAAGGCGCAGATCGCCGCCGGAGCAGATGTGAACCTCAAGACGCCTGTGGTTGCCAACGGCAATGACGGTCAGACGCCACTCTTGGTCGCGTGTTTTCTCGGCCACACCGAGATCGTTGGCGCTCTGTTAGCCGCAGGTGCCAATCCGCGCATCACCGATTACCTGCTACAGGCGACGCCGATTCATAAAGCCGCCTACGCCGGCCGTGCGAGCGCACTGCTGGCGCTGCGCGAGGACGGAACTGGCGATATTAACGCTCAGGGGCCGTACAACGGTTATACCGCCATGCACGATTCGGTCTGGCATGGCCATGCCGATTGCCTTGCGGTGATCCTCGATTGGCCCGGCGTGCGCTTCGACCTTGTGGGCTTCGACGGCCTCACGCCCGCGGGCTTGGCTGAGCGCCTTGGCTACATGGAGATGGTGCAGATGATTAATCGATATATGCCTAGTCATCCTTGACCCAAAACGCTGAAGCGTTATATGAATTGTTCCGGAAGTGTCATTCGATGTTAGTGCGCTTAGTTCAATAAAAACCGGAGTTGCAACGAGTAAAGGAGTTACACTGTGCCGATCTTTAATCTTAAGTCCTACACGGATATCGTCCCGGCGAGCCACCGGGTATTTCACGACTACACGGTCGACGTCACCGAGGAGTACAAGAGCAACGAGGAGAATTGGATCCCTTATGTCGAGGGAGTGCATTTCCTACCGTTGTGGTTCGGCACCCGCAGCCAACCGGGCTTCAGCAACATTCTGCGTGTTCAGCCCGGCAAGCAGCTAAACCCGCACTTCCATCCCACTGGCGTATTCGGCTTTACTATGTCCGGATCGTGGCGCTACTTGGAGCATGACTGGGTTGCCACCCCCGGCACGTTTCTCTGGGAACCACCGGGTGAGGCGCATACTCTCGTAGTACCAGCCGACGCAAAGGAGCCAATGCAGACTTACTTCATCAGCCTCGGTGGTTTGATCTACCTAGACAATATGGAGAACGGCGTGCCGATCGCCTATGATGACGGTTTTACACTGCTTGAGATCAGCCTCAACTACTACAAGCAGATCGGCCGCGACCTAGACGAACTGTACAAGCTCTGCCGTTAACCCGCGGCCAAGGCGCAGGCGTAATATAGCCATCGAATGGTATGCAAAACACCTGGCGTCTCTGTGGCGCCAGGCATTTTATTTCACCTGTCGTGAAGAGCGCATCGCGGCCTGTGGCCTGGCATGCAAATGATTCCGCAAGAACTATTTGAGTATGCAACTGCACGCTCTGGCTTACAAGCTGGCTCCCTTCCTGCGCTGCATCGAGTTGCCCGAGGCGATGGCTGACTGGTCGTTGACCAGCCTACAACTTAAGCCGATTAAGTTCGGGGCGCGCGTGGTGCGCCACGCCAGCGTTATGAAATTCCAACTGGCCGATGTCGCTGATACCTGCGCAATGGTGCGCACCATCCTTGCCGCCATCTGTCGGTTACGAGCGCCACCGTTCTGCGATCCGGGTTCGAACTTAAAAAATCGACAGGACAGGCCTGTCCGCCACGCCGACTAGAGCATGTTGCGCTCATTCGGTTTCATATCCTGCGGCTTTGAAGAAGGTGTGGCATTCTTCTTCCTTGAAGAGGTCGCAGACTTGGCCGACGGCCTGAGCTACCCCCCAATAATCTGACAGTGACGGAACCTACGATCTGAGGTTTGCTGATCCCCAAGACGAGGAGGTCAAAACATGTCGAAACACAGGAACCATGACGCGGCCTTCAAGGCTCGTATTGCGCTGGAGGCTCTGAAGGGCGAGTGCACTGTTTCGGAACTGGTGGCCGCTTATGAGGTTCATCCGACGATGATCCATCAGTGAAAGAAGGCGCTGCTGGAAGGTGCAGCGGGCATTTTTGAACGTGGAGGTCAGGCTGCGTCTACCGCCGAGGTTGTCGAGGAAACCGTTCGCAACCTGCATCCAAAGATCGGAGAGCTGGCGGTCGCCAACGATTTTTTGTCACGAAAGCTCAAGCCTTGGACTGGCTATGAGATGCCGTAACGGGGCCTGCGTCGCGATCCGCCCGTTACCGTTGCAGAATCGAGGGCAAGCTGGCGCAATTCCCGTATCGGATCCAAAAGGAGGGCTACGGGATGAAGCTGTTTGTCGGGTTGGATGTGTCGCTGGAAAAACCGCAATTTGCGTGATCAGCGAGCATGGAAAGATTGTGAAAGAGGCGCAGGTGGCGAGCGAGCCCGAGGCGCTGTTGGACTGGATCAGCGATCAGGATGGCGCAATTGCCGCCGTCGGACTTGAGGCTGGGCCCCTGTCGCAGTGGCTGCATCGCGGGTTGTCAGAGGCTGGACGACCGGTCGTGCTGATGGAAACCCGTCAAGTGAAAGGCGCGTTGAAGGCGATGCCAATCAAGACGGACCGGCGTGATGCCGAAGGTATCGCGCGGCTGCTGCACCTCGGCTGGTTCCGACCGGTTCACTGCAAATCTGTGTCTGCACAAGAGGTTCGGGCCCTGCTCAGCGCTCGTAAGGCCATGCAACAGGGGTTCATCACGCTGGAAATGTCATTGCGCGGGCTCCTTCGGAACTTCGGACTCAAGGTCGGCACCATATCGCGAGGCCGGTTTGAACAGCGTATCCGCGAACTGACAGCGGGCAATCTGATGCTGGAGGCGGCCACCGAACCGATGCTTCGCGCGCGCTCGGCGCTGCGGCGAGAGTTGGCGGGCCTTGAACGCCATGTCCGCCAACTCGCCCAGGAGGATCCGGTCTGCCGCCGATTGATGTCGATGCCAGGAATTGGCGCTGTCGTTTCGCTGACCTATCGATCTGCGGTCGATGACCCGGCCAGGTTTACGTCCTCGAAGAAGGTCGGGCCGTGGGTAGGCCTGTCGCCCTCCCGCAACCAGTCGGGCGAACGCGATATCTCGGGTGGGATCACCAAGGCAGGTGACGTCAACTTGCGTCGTGCTCTGTGTCAGGCGGCAACACTCATGATGCATCGCGGGCGAGCGACATGGCTGAGAACCTGGGCGGCAAAACTTGCGCGCCGTCGCGGTGCCAAGCGCGCGATGGTTGCGCTGGCCCGGCCCATCGCCGTGATCCTGCACCGCATGTGGAAGGATGACACCGACTTTCGCTTCGATATTCTGGCGCCTCATGCCAGCTGAAGATACAGGTTCCAAACTGCTGCCCGCCTGATCGCGGGTCTTCGAGGTCCCCACGGGACGCGGTTCCGGTGATGCCGTGCTCAGGACTGATGCCGATCATATCGAGCACGCCAATGAGATGGGCACATCGGAATTGCATTGAACCAGCATCATGTTGGCGGCCATCGCGCTGACCACGGACCGAAGCATGCACCCGGGTTGATCTCAGGAGAAGGCTACCGATCAGGAGAGCGGATCAATTGTTCAAAGGACAAGACCGCAGACAGGCGGCACTTTCCGCATGCGCAAAACCGCTTGACAGGGACGACCCCGTTACCGAAGCCCTGAGCCTAAGTATTGAATTCCGATTGCGGTTGCCCCACCCAACAGGGCGTCACCAAACTTTCACAACATTGATGTTCCACCGTCACATTGCGCCGCTACCTGCTGACCATTCTCTAGGGGTTTGCAGGTGCTTGAAGTCAAACACGTCACACGTCGTTTTGGGGCGAAAGCCGCAGTGGATCAGGCCAGCTTTACGGTGGCAGGGTCTGCATTTGTCGGTGTGATCGGGCGGTCAGGGGCAGGCAAATCCACGCTTCTGCGCATGATAAACCGCCTGACCGACGCGTCCGCTGGTGAGATTGTGTTTGAAGGGCGCAACATTCTGGCCCTGCAAGGGGCTGACAAACGCGCTTGGCAAAGCCAGTGCGCAATGATCTTCCAGCAGTTCAATTTGGTGCCGCGCATGGATGTGGCCTCAAACGTGCTGCACGGCATTTTGAACCGCCGCTCCACCCTGGCCACGATGTTCAATGTCTGGCCGCAGGCCGATATCTTGCGGGCTTTGGCGATCCTTGACCGTCTGGGCATTTCCGAACAGGCCCCCAAACGGGCCGAGGCGCTATCAGGCGGCCAGCAGCAGCGCGTGGCGATTGCGCGGGCCTTGATGCAA
>CAMAYO010000078.1 GCA_945862465.1 Pseudorhodobacter antarcticus
GTGGATTACTATTCGATCCCCGCAGCGCAAGCCGCAGGCTTGGGCGACTTTTCGCGCTTGCCCGCGGCGCTGAAAGTGGTGCTGGAAAACATGCTGCGGTTTGAAGATGGCAAGACCGTGACGCTGGAGGACATTCGCGCCTTTGGCGAATGGGCCAAACTGGGCGGGCAAAACCCGCGCGAAATCGCTTACCGCCCTGCACGGGTCTTGATGCAAGACTTCACCGGCGTGCCCGCTGTGGTCGATCTGGCCGCGATGCGTGATGGAATTTTGGGGCTGAAAGGGTCGGCCGCCAAGATCAACCCGCTGGTTCCGGTTGACCTTGTGATCGACCATTCCGTGATGATCGACGAATTCGGCACACCGCGCGCCTTTCAAGCCAACGTTGACCGCGAATATGAACGCAACATGGAACGCTATGTGTTCCTGAAATGGGGGCAAAAAGCCTTTAACAACTTCCGCGTGGTGCCCCCCGGCACGGGCATTTGCCATCAGGTCAATCTGGAATATCTGGCCCAAACCGTTTGGAGCGATGCCGACCAGCACGGCGTGCAAGTGGCTTACCCCGACACGCTGGTGGGCACTGACAGCCACACCACCATGGTCAACGGTTTGGCCGTTCTGGGCTGGGGCGTGGGCGGGATTGAGGCTGAAGCCGCTATGCTGGGCCAACCCGTTTCCATGCTGATCCCCGAAGTGGTCGGCTTTAAATTGACCGGCGCAATGGTCGAAGGCACGACTGCCACCGATCTGGTGCTGAAAGTGGTGCAAATGCTGCGCAAACACGGCGTGGTGAACAAGTTTGTCGAATTCTACGGCGAAGGCCTTGATCACCTACCCCTGGCCGACCGCGCCACCATCGCCAACATGGCCCCCGAATACGGCGCCACCTGTGGCTTCTTCCCGATTGACGGGGAAACCATCCGTTACCTGCGTGGCACCGGCCGCGACGAGGCGCGCATCGCGCTGGTTGAGGCTTATGCCAAAGCCAACGGCATGTGGCGCGGGGCAGATTACGCGCCCATCTACACCTCGACCCTGCATCTGGACATGGGCACGATCGTGCCCGCCATCTCTGGCCCCAAACGCCCGCAAGATTACTTGGCACTGACCGATGCGAAAGCGTCCTTCGCCCGCGAAATGGAAGGGTCGTTCAAGCGCCCGCAAGGGGTGGAAGTGCCTGTAAAGGGGCACGATTATACCATGTCTTCGGGCAAGGTCGTGATCGCCTCGATCACGTCCTGCACCAACACATCCAACCCCTATGTCATGATCGGCGCGGGCCTTGTGGCGCGCAAAGCGCGCGCCTTGGGGCTGACGGCGAAGCCTTGGGTGAAAACCTCGCTCGCCCCCGGAAGCCAAGTGGTCAGCGAATATCTGAACGCCGCAGGCTTGCAAGAAGACCTTGATGCCGTGGGCTTTAACCTTGTGGGCTATGGCTGCACCACCTGCATTGGCAACTCTGGCCCGCTGGACCCTGCGATTTCGGCCGCGATTGCCGAAGGCGATCTGGTGGCAACGGCTGTTCTGTCGGGCAACCGCAACTTTGAAGGCCGCATTTCGCCCGACGTGCGCGCCAACTATCTGGCCTCGCCGCCCTTGGTCGTGGCCTATGCTTTGGCAGGGGATTTGAATATCGACCTGACAACCGAACCCTTGGGCATGGGCACCAACGGCCCCGTCTATCTGAAAGACGTCTGGCCCACGACGAAAGAGGTCGCCGATCTGGTCGAAGCCACCGTGACCCGTGCGGCTTTCTTGAAGAAATATGCCGATGTCTTTAAGGGCGATGCCAAGTGGCAAGCGGTCAAGATCACCGATTCGGAAACCTATGATTGGCCGGCGGCGTCCACCTACATCCAAAACCCGCCCTATTTCCGTGGCATGTCGCAAACCCCCGGCGTGATCAAGAACATCACCGGCGCGCGGGTTCTGGCGGTGCTGGGCGATATGATCACGACTGACCACATTTCCCCCGCAGGATCGTTCAAGGCCACCACCCCGGCTGGCAAGTATCTGACCGAACGGCAAGTTCCTGTGGCCGACTTTAACTCTTACGGGGCGCGGCGCGGCAATCACGAGGTGATGATGCGCGGCACCTTCGCCAATATCCGCATCAAGAACGAAATGCTGGATGGGGTTGAGGGCGGCTATTCCAAAGGCCCTGATGGGGTGCAAACCTCGATCTACGATGCGTCGATGGAATATCAGGCCGCAGGCACGCCTTTGGTGATCTTTGGTGGCATCGAATATGGCGCAGGATCGTCGCGCGATTGGGCGGCCAAGGGCACGGCTTTGCTGGGCGTAAAGGCCGTGATTGCAGAAAGCTTTGAGCGTATCCACCGCTCGAACCTTGTGGGCATGGGGGTTATCCCGTTCGAATTCACCGGCGGCCAAACGCGCAAGTCACTGGGGCTGACGGGCACCGAAGTGGTTGATATTGCGGCCCTCGAGGGCGATCTTAAGCCGCTGTCGACCGTGCCTTGCACCATCACCTACGGTGATGGCAAAGCGGTGACGATCCAGATCAAATGCCGCATAGATACCGAGATCGAGATTGACTATGTCCGCCACGGCGGCGTGCTGCACTATGTGCTGCGCGATCTGGCAAAGGCGTAAGGCTCAGATTTTAAAGCGAAAAAGGCCGGCACGCCAAACGTGCCGGCCTTTTGCTTTACTGCCCCTTGGTCACATCATGGCCATAAAGCCAATCAAACCGCCCCAAAACCGCACGCGGTGCGATCCGCCCGCCCAAGTTCAGCGCCAGATGCGCCACGGGCCGCGCCACACCGCGCAGATGATACAGCCGCGCATTGGTGTTGGCCGCAGCCACTATGCGCGCACAACGCGGCTTGCGCGCGGCTTCATAGGTGGCCAAGCCCGCAGCCATGCTGTCGCTGCCCGCCAAAGACGCCGCCAGAACCCACGCATCCTCTAGCGCCATGCAGGCCCCCTGCGCCAGAAAGGGCAACGTCGGGTGTGCTGCATCACCCAAAATCGCCACCCCGCCGTGTGGCAAAGCGCGCTGCCACACCCGCGCCACCTCGTGCCGGAAAAGGCCCCACAGGCCAACATCTTGCACCTGATCCAACCAGCCCCGCACACGCGGCGTAAAGCTTTCAAACGCCAGCCGCAGGTCCATTGGATCATCGCGCAGCGCCCAGCTTTCCTCGACCCACGTCTGACGCTCTTCGACCGCCACGATGTTGCGCAAGGCCCCGCCGCGCAGTGGATAGCTCACCAAATGCCGCCCCGCGCCCATATGCACTTCGGCCACATCCGGCCCGCCATCGCCCGCAATCAAGGCGCGCCATGCGACTTGATGGGTGAAAAAGGCCACCTCTGCCCCGTTCAACGCCGCCCGCGTGGCCGAATGCAGCCCATCCGCCCCAATCAGGAAACCAGCTTCTTGCGCCCCGCTGTCCAACCCCACCACGGGAACAGCGCCATCAAGCGACACTGACAAAACCCGCGCCCCCAACCGCAGCTCAACCCCCGCCTCAACCGCACCCTGCCGTAAAATCTCAATCAAATCGGCGCGGTGCACAAAGTGGTAGCCTTGGATAGGCGCAAGCCGCCCCACCTCTAAACGCGTCACCAAATCCCCGCACACCCCATCGCGCAAGTCCACCGCCTGTGCTCGCAGCGCCACAGACCGCAGCGCGTCGCCCAGTCCCAAAGCGTCCAAGACCACCGCGCCATTGGGCGACACCTGCAAGCCCGCCCCCACCTCGGCCACAGCCGCTGCTTGCTCTAACACCACCACCTGCGCCCCACGCAAGGCCAAGGCCCGCGCCACGGCCAGTCCGGCCACCCCCGCCCCCAACACCGTGATCTTTTGCCCGATCAAACTCATCACGCCCCCTTCACCCAGGCCAAAATACGCGCGCAAAGACTGCGGGCCAACGGCACCCCAAGCAGAAGCCGTCGCGCGCCCTTAACAGGCCACAAACGCAAACGCCGGACCATGAGGCCCGGCGCTTTCAACACTAGGCCACAGGCCAGCACCACACGATCACTCGTCGCGGTGCACTTTTTCGCGGCGCTCGTGCTTTTCTTGGCTTTCCAGCGTCATCGTGGCAATCGGCCGCGCGTCCAGCCGCTTTAAGCTGATGGGCTCGCCCGACACTTCGCAATAGCCATACTCGCCATTCTCGATCCGGCGCAGCGCCGCATCAATCTTGCCCACCAGTTTGCGCTGGCGGTCACGGGTGCGCAGTTCCAGCGCGCGGTCAGTTTCTTCTGATGCGCGGTCGGCCAGATCGGGCACAGACCGTGCCGAATCTTGCAGATTGTCGATGGTTTCAGCGCTTTGGCCCAAAAGCTCTTGCTTCCAAACGATCAACTTGCGGCGGAAATACTCCAGCTGCAGATCGTTCATGAAAGGCTCGCTTTCGGCCGGGCGGTAATCTTCGGGCAGGAAGATTTCGGCTTTCATCTAAGCTCTCCTGTTCAGGCGCAGCCAAGGGGGCCATCCTTGGGCGGCCTTGGAAAGGTCCAAGGTGCGCTCTTGTTGCGCGATCCTCTAGCCCAAAGCCGCCGCCTTGTCACTAGGCGTTGCGCGATTTTGCCACCTGCTTTAGGTTGGCCCAAGATCATCGCGCAGGGGCTTGGAATGACAGTGAAATTTACCTCAACCGCAGGCTATGTGGTCCCGGACGATCTGGCCCTTGCCGTCAACGCGGCTGTGGCCTTGGGGCGGCCCTTGTTGGTTAAGGGCGAACCGGGCACCGGGAAAACCGAACTGGCACGGCAGGTTGCGGCCAGTTTGGGGATGGAGCTGATTGAATGGCACGTCAAATCCACCACCAAAGCCGCGCAAGGCCTATACGAATATGATGCCGTCGCCCGCTTGCGCGATGGCCAGTTGGGCGAGGCGCGGGTGCATGATGTTGCCCACTACATCCGGCCCGGCAAGCTGTGGCAGGCCTTCAGCGCGCGCCAGCGCGTCGTGCTGTTGATTGATGAGATCGACAAGGCGGATATCGAATTCCCAAACGACCTGTTGCAGGAATTGGACCGGATGGAGTTTCATGTTTACGAAACCGGCCAAACAATCCGCGCCACCCATCGCCCCGTGGTCATCATCACGTCCAACAACGAAAAAGAACTGCCCGACGCCTTTTTGCGCCGCTGCTTTTTCCACTTCATCCGCTTCCCCTCGCCCGAGGGTCTTGCCGCCATCGTGCGCCTGCATTTTCCCCATCTGAAGGAAGACCTGTTGGCAGCAGCCCTGACCCAGTTCTTTGACATTCGCGAAGCGCCGGGGTTGAAGAAGAAACCCTCGACCTCAGAGGTGTTGGATTGGCTGAAGCTGTTGCTCGCCGATGATCTGACGCCTGCCGATTTGCAGCGCGATGCCAAGACCAACCTGCCCCGCCTGTACGGCGCTTTGCTTAAGAATGAGCAGGATGTGGCGCTGTTTGAAAAGCTTGCTTTCATGGCGCGGCGCGACAGGTAAAGGCTTGGCCTATACAGGCCCATCGTGGCGCGATAAGGCTGCGCTTAAGCGTGCAGAACAAGGATTAGGGCGATGATTTGGCTACCGGCAATGATCATTGGGGCGGTTTGGGGCGCACTGCGTGCCCGCAAACGTGGCGGCAACCGTTTGGACGCCGCCCAATATGGCGCGGCCTATGCCATTGGCCTAGGGCTTTTGGCGGTTTTGTTGTCGATCGCGATTGATCGGCTGACGCACTAAGATGTTCCAACCTTTCTTCCTGTGCTTGCGAAAGACAGGGGTGCCGGTGAGTTTGGGTGAATATCTGGCGTTTTTGGGCGCTTTGAAAACCGGGTTGGTCACGCATGATGTGACGGGGTTTTACCATCTGGCCCGACTGGCACTGGTGAAAGATGAGCGGTTCTTTGACCGTTTTGACCGCGCCTTTGCCGAAAGTTTTCAAGGGCTTGACACCCTGCCGCTGGAAGAGGTGCTGCAAGCCCTAGACCTGCCCGCCGATTGGCTGGACGATCGTTTGATGCGGCATCTCACGCCAGAAGAGCGCGAGACCGTCAAATCTTTGGGCGGCTTACAAGCCTTAATGGATGCCTTGCGCGACAGGCTCGCCGAACAAAAAGACCGCCATCAGGGCGGCAACAAATGGGTCGGCACGGGCGGCACCTCGCCTTTTGGCAATTCCGGTTACAACCCCGAAGGGGTGCGGATTGGCGGGCAAAGCACGCATTCCCGCGCGGTGAAGGTGTGGGAAAAGCGCGAGTTTAAGAACCTTGACGATGACGCCGAAATTGGCCCGCGCAGCCTGAAACTCGCCCTGCGCGCCCTGCGGCAATGGGCCCGCACGGGGGAGAGCACATTTGATCTGCCCGCCACCATTTCCGCCACGGCCCGTCAAGGTTGGCTTGATGTGCAGACAAGCCCCGAACGGCGCAACGCGGTTAAGCTGCTTTTATTCCTTGATATCGGCGGGTCGATGGACGGCCATGTGCTGGCCACCCAAGCCCTATTTGCCGCAGCCAAAGCCGAATTCCGCCAGCTTTCGTTTTTCTACTTTCACAACTGCCTGTATGAAGAGGTGTGGACAGACAACGCACGCCGCCTAACCCAGCGCATACCCACATGGGACATTCTGCGCCGCTTTGGCCCCGATTACCGCGCCATCTTTGTCGGCGATGCCGCGATGAGCCCCTATGAAATCGACAGCCCCGGCGGCTCGGTCGAGCATTGGAACCCCGAATCTGGCCGCACCTGGCTGACCCGTGCGACCCAGCAATGGCCGCGCCATTTGTGGATCAATCCGGTGGCAGAGCCGCAGTGGGGCTACACCCGTTCGACCCAGATGATCTGCACTTTGTTCGATGGGCATATGGTGCCGCTGACCTTGGCGGGCTTGGCCAAGGGCATCAAGACCCTGCGCTAGATCAGCCGCCTTCGATAGCCTTACCCAATCGCCACAACTGCGCACGCTTCAAAAACGCGCGTATCGGCAAGGGCTTACCGGCCATCTCTTCGGCGCGGGCATGCACCGCCGCCACCACAGCCCCCACGTCAGACGGGTGGCGCGACCACAGTTCCCACAGGAATCCATCAGGATCGCGCCGCTCGATCCCTTCATCCGCCAAGACGGGACGGGGGAAATCGACGGCGTTAAACGTCACGATCGCATCGGCATGGCTCGCGATGGCCACGGCCAGAACATGGATGTCGTTGGGGTCAGGCAGGGATAAACGCGCCTCTATATTGGGCTGGGCCTGCACGCTGGCGCGGGGGAAGGCGGCCTTGGCCAAAGCGGCATCTCCCTCGGCCAAGGCTTGCGCGACAGGGCCAAGTTTGGCCGTGGCCAGCACCCATTCGCGCAAGATCCTGTCGGACCATTGCGGTTCATAAAGCCCCTTGGCTGCCACGCCCAACAACAGCTCGCGCAGGACAGTGGGGTATAAAACGCAAGCGTCCAGAACGACGCGCATCAATCCAACCGGAAGAACAGCGATTTCAGGTAAGCGCTTTCAGCCAAAACCGGCATCATCGGGTGATCGGGGCCAGCAAAACCGGTGTAGATCAGTTGCCCCTTGCGCCCACCCCGCCCAATGCCGCGCGCACAGGCGTTGCGAAAGGCTGTCAAATCAGCGGCATGGCTGCAAGAACACAAGACCAAGTAGCCACCTTGGCTGACCAACCCCGCCGCCAGCTTTGCCACCCGCTCATAAGCGCGCAAACCGGCTTCCAGCGCGTTCTTGTTAGGCGCAAAGGCGGGCGGATCGCAGATCACCATATCAAACCGCGCGCCTTCGGTGCCCAAGGCTTCAAGCACATCAAAGGCATCGCCCTGCCGTGTGGAGAAGTTGGCAAAGCCCGAAGCCTGTGCCCCTTTGGCCGCCAGCGCCAAGGCGGGGGCCGAAGCATCCACCGCCAAAGCGCTTTGTGCACCCCCCGCAAGGGCCGCCAAAGCAAAGCCGCCAACATGAGAAAACACATCTAACACACTGGAACCTTTAGCCAATCGCTTGGCAAAGGCATGGTTCGGGCGTTGGTCAAAGAACAGGCCAGTTTTCTGCCCGCCTTCCAGATCGGCAAAATAAGTCGCCCCGTTCATGGGCACGGGGATCGGGCCTGACAAGGTGCCTGCCAGAACCACGTTCTCGTCTTTCAACCCCTCCAAAGCGCGAGCACGACCCGTGCCGTTTTTGATCACAACCGAAACGCCCGTCACCTGCTGCAAAGCGGCAGACAGCGCGTCAATATGCGCCTCTGCCCAAGCGGCGTTAGGTTGGATGACGGCGGCATCGCCAAAACGGTCGATGATCACACCGGGCAAGCCGTCCGCCTCGGCATGGATCAGGCGATAATGCGGCGTGTCGTGCAGACGTTCGCGCAACGCCAAAGCGGTGGTCAATCGGGCGGCAAACCACGCCTGATCAATTTGGGCCAAAGCATCGCGGTCCAGCATACGGGCGATGATTTTGGATTTGGTGTTGACGGTCACAAGCCCAATCTCGCGCCGCTCACCATCTTCCAGCACGGCCAAAGCGCCGGGGGCCAAAGAGGCAGTGCGCCTGTCAGTCACCAACTCGTCGGCATAAACCCATGGAAAGCCCAAACGCACAGCGCGGGCTTCGGCCTTGGGGCGCAGGCGCACCACGGGGCGGGAATGGGCACGGCCTGTGGGGGCCGAGGTGGAGGCGGGCTCGTCATCGAGATTTGTATGGTCGCTCATAAGCCCCCCTTACCCGCTTCTCCGCCCTTTCGAAAGGCCCCGCTTTCGGGCATGGTATCGAGGTTGCGCGCAAAAAAAGGTTGTTAGCGCTAACAAGATTTGTTAGAATAGGCTAGAATTTTGATTGAGGTTCCCATGACCCTGCACCCCACCATTGCCCGCGTGACCGACCGGATCCGCGAACGATCGGCCGCATCGCGGGGGATCTATCTGGACAGGATTGGCCAAGCGGTCAGCAAAGGGCCAGTGCGGGGGCATTTGACGTGCGGCAATCAGGCCCATGCCTATGCCGCGATGGGGCAAGATAAAGAGGCTTTGGTCGCCGCCCGCGCCCCCAATATTGGCGTCGTGACGGCCTATAACGATATGCTCTCGGCCCACCACCCCTATGAATACTACCCCGAACTCATCCGGACCGCCGCGCGCCGCGTGGGGGCCACGGCCCAAGTGGCGGGCGGCGTGCCCGCCATGTGTGATGGCGTGACCCAAGGCCAACCGGGGATGGAGATGTCGCTGTTTTCGCGCGATGTCATCGCAATGGCGGCCGGCATTGCCCTGTCGCACAATACCTTTGATGCAACGATGTTCTTAGGCGTTTGTGACAAGATCGTCCCCGGACTGATCATCGCGGCGGCAACCTTTGGTCATATTCCAGCGGTGTTCGTGCCTGCTGGCCCCATGACCTCGGGCTTGCCCAATGAAGAGAAATCCCGCGTCCGTAACGCTTTCGCCAATGGCGAAGTGGGCCGCGATGCGCTGATGGCGGCCGAGATGGCCTCGTATCACGGGATCGGCACTTGCACCTTTTACGGCACGGCCAACACCAACCAGATGCTGATGGAGTTTATGGGCCTGCACCTGCCCGGCTCCTCCTTCGTCAACCCCGGCACCCCGCTGCGCGAGGCACTGACGGTGGCGGCAGTTGAACGCGCGGCGGCGATCACAGCACTCGGCAATGATTTCCGCCCCGCTGGCGATATCTTGGATGAGCGCGCCTATGTGAACGGGATTGTGGGGCTGATGGCCACGGGCGGGTCAACCAATCTGATCTTGCACCTGCCGGCCATGGCCCGCGCCTCGGGCGTGCTGCTGGATCTGGCAGATTTTGACGAGATCTCGCAAACCGTGCCGCTGATGGCCAAGGTTTACCCCAACGGCATGGCCGATGTGAACGCCTTTCATGCGGCGGGCGGCTTGGGGCTTTTGATGCGTGAGCTGATGGATGCGGGGCTTTTGCACGAAGATGCAAAAACCGTGATGGGCGATGGCTTGGCCGCTTATCGGATGGAACCGAAGCTGACCGATGGCCGTATTGCTTGGGTCGCCGGGGTCAAAGAAACGCTCAACGACAAAATCGTGCGCCCTGTGGCAACCCCCTTTGCCGCGACCGGCGGCTTGAAACAACTGTCTGGCAACTTGGGTCGCGGCGTGATCAAGGTTTCCGCCGTAGCGCCTGAGCGCCATGTGATCGAAGCGCCGGTGCGGGTGTTTCATGACCAAAACGCGGTCAAAGCGGCGTTTAAGGCGGGGGAATTCACCTCTGACACCATCGTCGTCGTGCGCTTTCAAGGCCCGCAAGCCAATGGGATGCCAGAATTACACTCGCTGACACCCACGCTGTCGATCCTGCAAGAGCGCGGGCTGAAAGTGGCGCTTGTGACAGACGGCCGCATGTCTGGCGCCTCGGGCAAAGTGCCTGCCGCAATCCATATCTCGCCCGAAGCCGCCGCCGGCGGTCCCATCGCCAAACTGCGCGACGGCGATGTGGTGCGGCTGGATGCCGTGGCGGGCACGCTGACCGTGCTGACCCCCGATTTTGATGCCCGCCCGCTGGCCACGGCTGACCTGTCGGCCAACGCCTGGGGCTTGGGCCGCGAGCTTTTCGCCGCCTTCCGCGCCCAAGTGGGCCCTTCGACCGAAGGGGCATCCAGCCTGTACTGAACCGCCAAAGAAAGAGCCTCCGGCGGGGATATTTTAACACATATGAAAGGATAAGGGCGCAGACTACAGGGGCGGTACAGGCGGGGACGCCGATGACCGCCACGTGTGAAAGGCCCCCTGCTGCCCCCGCTCTGCGGCCCGTGGCGGGGGGTCAGCCCACACCAATCCCCTTGCCCTTTCATATGTGCCCAAATATCCCCGCCGGAGGCTCCTGCCCTCTCCCCCAAGCGCCCAAGGGCGAAAGGAAACCGCCATGACCCCCGCCCAACAATCGCTTCACGCCGCCGAAATCTGCCGCCTGGCCCCTGTGGTGCCAGTGATCGTGGTGGAGGATCTGGCCCATGCTCGCAATTTGGCACAGGCCTTGGTGGCGGGCGGCTTGCCCGCCTTAGAGGTGACGCTGCGCACGCCCGTGGCGCTGGAGGCCATCCGCATCATGGCCGAGGTTGAGGGCGGTGTTGTGGGCGCAGGCACTTTGCTGACCCCTGCTGATGTCAAAGCGGCCAAGGCGGCGGGGGCGAAGTTTGGCGTGTCGCCGGGGATGACACAGCGGCTGTTAGACGCTTGTGCAGAATATGAGCTGCCCCTTTTGCCCGGTGCTGCCACGGCGTCAGAAATCATGGCATTGTTGGAGATGGGCTATACAGTGCAAAAGTTCTTCCCCGCCGAACAGGCGGGCGGGGCGGCCTATCTTAAATCCATCGGATCGCCGCTGCCGCAGGTTAAGTTCTGCCCCACGGGCGGCATCAGCCTGAAGAACGCGCGGGATTATTTGGGTTTGCCCAACATCCTGTGCGTCGGGGGCAGTTGGGTCGCCCCGAAAGAGGCCTTGGCCAAGGGCGACTGGGCCCAGATCACCGCCCTTGCCGCTGAAGCGCGGGGCTTGCGCGGTTAAGGGCGCAGCGCCTGCCACCCGCGATCTATCGCCGCTTCGCTTGGCTTGGAACGATGTTATCCAGCCGTCCCCCCTGCGGCGCGGTCAGATTTCTTAACCCAAGCGCCGTCTTCATCGCTCCAATACTGCGCGGCCAAGCCCCAACTGGTGAAGAGAGTCCAGCTTTGGCGGGCTTTTGCCACGGCCTGATCGTCAGAGCCGTCAAACAGCACCCAAATGCGTTCCAAACCTGCCACCTCGTCTTGGCTGGCATCGGCCCCCGCCAGAAGCATTAGACCCCGCGCACCATTGGTCGTGGCACCTTGGCCCAGCAGCACCGGTTGATCGGTATCGTGGGGGCCGCCTGCCAAGCCATGAGCCAGAAAGCCCGCTTCCGGCCCCAACCACAGCTTGGCGTCCAGATGCTGCAACAGCCCCATATCCGGCGCGCGGATCATCACGCGCCAACCAGCGCTTTGCGCGCGGGTGACGGTGGTCAGCACCGTCTCATCCAGACCGGCACGCATCAGGTGGTAAAAGACCGCTGTGGCGGGCATTGCAGGGTCAGGCCTTGGCAGGGGCGGTTTCGAACATATCGGCGATCAGGCGGTTCAGCGCCAGAACACCCCATCCCGTGGCCCCTTTGGGCGCTGTGGGCGTATCGCCCTTCAGCAAGGTCACGCCCGCAATGTCCAGATGCACCCAAGGCATATCGTCCTTGATGAACCGCT
>CAMAYO010000079.1 GCA_945862465.1 Pseudorhodobacter antarcticus
TTGCCGAAGGCGGGGCGGCGCATGGGGTTGTAAACTCGGCCGTAGAACTGGCGCGGCGCGATAAGACCACGCAGGGCTTGGCGGGGCTTGTCAACGCCGTTTTGCGCAAGTTCCCGCCGCCGGTTGTGATTGAAGGCCCCGTGCAGCGCCTGCCCGGGTGGCTGCGGCAGGCCTTGGTTGCGCGCTATGGCAAGGTGGCCGTGGGCAAAATGGAAGAGGTGCAGTCGCGCACGCCCGTTGTGGATTTAACGCTGCGCCGTGGCACAGCGCCTGACAGCATTCCCGGGGCAGAGGTGCTGCCGACGGGGTCGCTGCGGATGGCGGCGGGGGGGCAAATCTCGGCCCTGCCCGGATTTGCCGAGGGGACGTTTTGGGTGCAAGACGCCGCTGCGGCCTTGGCCGTGCGGATGCTGGGGGATGTCAGCGGCCTATCCGTGCTAGACTTGTGCGCCGCACCGGGGGGCAAAACGCTGCAACTAGCCGATGGCGGGGCCGAGGTGACGGCGCTGGACATATCGGGGCCTCGCTTGGTGCGGTTGCAAGAGAACTTGGCGCGCACGGGCTTGCGGGCCAAGATCGTCATGGCAGATGCGCTGCAATGGGCCGCGCCCGCGCCCTATGACGCGATCTTGCTGGATGCGCCCTGTTCGGCCACAGGCACGATCCGGCGGCATCCGGACCTGCCCTTTTTGCGCCAACCCTCTGACATCGCGGGCTTGGTCGAATTGCAGACCCGCCTATTGGACCGCGCTTTGGGTTGGCTGAAACCTGGCGGGCGGTTGGTCTATTGCACCTGTTCGCTGTTGCAGGACGAGGGCGAGGGGCAGATTGCCGCCGCTTTGCTGCGGCATCCAAACTTGGTGATGTTGCGCCCCGAGATCGCGGGAATTGACCCCGCGTGGATGGGCGCGCGCGGTTTGCGGCTTAGGCCGGATTATTGGGCCGAGGCGGGGGGCATGGACGGGTTTTTCATGGCTTGCCTGCAAACCCCCGCCTAAGGCGCTATTTCGGGGCGAACATCCGGTAATAGGCCCAATCTGGCAGAAATTGCGACAGACGGAACAACCACGAAAAAACCGTGGGAAAACTTTTCTTGAAAGCGCGGCCCTGCATCAGGGTCATCATATGAGAGGCCGCTTCGTCAGGCTCCATCAGGAACGGCATCGCGAAGGTGTTTTTGTCGGTCAACCTTGTGCGGATAAAACCGGGGTTGGCGACCTGCACTTTGATGCCAGACCCGCGCAGATCGGCATATAAGCATTCGGCCAAGGCCATGACGCCAGCCTTGCTGGCTTGATAGCCCATGGCGCCTGGCAAGCCGCGAAAGCCTGAGAGCGAGCCTGTCAGCACAATATGCCCTGACCCGCGCGCCACCATCGCGGGCAGCACCGCGCCCAAAACGCGGGCACAGCCAGTAAAGTTGACATCGCACATCTGCGCGAACGCCGCCACATCCAGCCTATCTGCGGGCATGGGGGTATAGACCCCCGCAAGCCAGATCATACCGTCAATCGGGCCGATCTTGGCCGCGGCTGCGGTGACGGCGGCGCTGTCGCTGACATCCAGCGGCACTGCTATAGCGCCAGACAGCGTGGCGCAGGCCGCATCCAACCGCTCCGCACTTCGGGCCGACAGGATCAGGCTAGCCCCCGCGCTGTGCATCTGCTGCGCCAAGGCCAGACCAAGCCCTTCAGACGCGCCGACCAGCCAATAGCGTTTGCCAGAAAAGCTCATGGCACGGGGCGCATTGTGGCGACAAGCTCGGCCACTTTTATACCGAACTTGCGAAACTGGCTGCGGTTCATGATGGTGCCGTTGGGCAAGAGATACATCCAATCGACGACATCCAGCACATGGCCGCCCGAAGCTTTGGGCAGACGGATTTTATACCGCATTTGAACGGCATTGCCTGCGACATGGCCGATGCCAATCCCAACCAAATCCTCCGCCTCGGCCCGCAACGACCCATCGGCTTGCAACGTCAAATCCCAAGCGCGGTTTTGATGAACGCCAGAATCATAGACGAAGGCTTCGGCCAAACGGCATTTGTCGCCCGCCCAAGTGCCGTGCATATCGGCCACAAAGCGCGAGGTGACGCGACCAAGGGGGCCATAGATCATCCCCTCGCACAGGATAGGGCCCGCAAGGTGGATGCGCGGGTCAAACTTGGGGCCAAGGGTTGCGTAGTGTGACGGGCTTTGAGAACGAAAACCCGTCACACGAGGCAGCACCAAGGCGCAAACCAGCCCAAGAACCAGAAGGGCAATCAGGACAGAAGACATCAAGACACCTCAGAGGTCGGGGGTTGCGGACGGGGGCGAAAGACAGCGCCTTTGGCCCAAAGCTTCAGGGCCTGCCAATGGATCAAGGCCAAGACCCGGCGCGAGCCAAAGGGGCGGCGCAGCAGGGCCCAAAGAATGCTGGCGTTGGTCAGCGGGCGCAGCGGGCCAGAGAGCGTGGCGATCAGGCCGTCTTCGCCCGCAGAATAGGTGATGACGATGTTGAGCCGATCTGCGCGCAGATCAAGGCGAAAGGTATAGCCGCCCGCGATGGCCTGAAAGGGCGAGACATGGAATATTTTCTGCGCAGTCAGGTGATCTTCGGGGCCGATGGGGCCAAGATCGGCGCGGTGGCAGAGATAGGAATGGCGGTCGCCAAAGGTGTTTGTCACCTCGGCCACAAAAGCGCGCAGGCCTGTGGCATCTTCGGCCAGCCAAAAGGCAACGGGGTTGAAAACATGGCCCAAAAGGCGCGGTTGGGCCAAAAGGCGCACGCGGGTGGGGCTGGGAAGGCCGTGGGCTGACAGAACTTGGCGCAGCCATGCAGCACCCTGCCCCTGTTTTGGGGGGCCGCCGTGGTCTGCGTCATACAGGGCTGCAATGTTGCCACGGTTGCGCGAGAAAAGGGCGGGCGTGGGGCCTGATGCTTCGGCATCCAAAAGCACGTAATCGATGCTGTAGCGGAAGGCGTTGGCGACAGCGCCTTTGCGGCCGTGGAACGTGTGTCCTGCCAGATGTTGCACGGTCATGCGGCTTGCTGCAGGGGTTGGCGGGCGCGCAGGGCCGTGGCCACATCGGCGGCTGAGGCAAAACCGTCTTCGTGAAAGCCATTCTTCATCCACGCGCCGCAGAACCACGTGGCAGACTGGCCGTTCATGGCACGCAGGGTTTCTTGAGCGGCCAGCGCGGGCTGGTCATAGACGGGGTGATGGAACGTGCGAACCTGATGGATCAGCTTTTCGTCAATTGGGCGGGTGGGGTTAAGGGTGACAAAAAGCGGGTCATCCTTGGGGATGGGTTGCAACGAATTCATCCAATAGGTCAGGTCAATCTTTTCGGGGCGCGGCCCTGCCGGTTCGGCATAGTTCCAAGACGCCCAGACGCGGCGCGATTTGGGCATTTGGGACGGATCGGCGTGCAAGATCGCCTGATTGGGCTGGTAGCGAATGGCCGAAAGGGCGGCAGTTTCCGCCTGTGTGGCATCCGCCAGCATACGCAAAGTCTCGTCGGAATGGGTGGCAAAGACCACCTCGTCAAACATCTCCCATTCGCCCCCAATAGCGCGGACTTGCGCGCCATCGCCCAGACGGCGGACGCTCGCGATGGGGCAAGAAGTGCGAATTTCCACCCCGTTACGCGACAGCGAGGCTTGCAGCCTGCTGACATATTCCACCGAGCCGCCCTGAACGGTGAACCAAGGGTGATGCTTCCAAACCCCCATCAGCCCGTGGTTTTTGAAAAAGCGGATCAGCGCTTCGGCCGGGAAATCCAGCATTCCCGCCGATGGGGTTGACCAGATAGCCCCCGTGAAGGGCGCGATGTAGTGATCGCGGAAGGCATCGGACATGCGCATCACGCCCAACAAATCGCGCAGGGTCATGCCCGGGGTCAGAACGCTGTCAGCGCTGCGGTGAAAGCGCAATATATCTGTCAGCATCCGCAGATAGCGCGGATTAAGCAGATTGCGGCGCTGTGCAAATAGCGAGTTCAGGTCGCGCAACCCGTATTCCAGCGCCCCGCCTTGGATTGAACAGGCAAAGCTCATGTTGCTGGGGGCTATTGGCACATCCAGCTGTTCGAAGAGGGCAGTCAGGCGGGGGTAGTTGATCTTGTTAAACACGATAAAGCCCATGTCGACCGGTTGATCACCGCGCTTACCGGCCATCACAGTCACGGCATGACCGCCCAAATTGGCTGCGGCTTCAAACAGAACGACCTTGTGGTCAGGGGCCAAAAGATGGGCTGCAGCCATGCCTGAGATGCCAGCCCCGATGACGGCGATACGGCGCAGAGGCGTGGCGGGGGTTTCAAATAGCATGGGTGTTCCTTGAACGGGTCTTATCGTTTACGCAAGGCGCAGGGCGATGGATCAGTATTTGGGCATTTGCGGGTCAGTGATCCAGTCCCTTTTGTGGCGCGTATGACTTTTTATGATGATGACATCCTCCTTTGTGGCATTTGCTGATGGACGCGGTTCGGTTCGCCTTTATGGTGCGGGCAGGAATTGCTTGTTCGGTAAGGGAAACCAAAGGGTGGCATTGGACGAGACAGATTGGTTGGGGCTGATGCTGGCTGTGCGCGATGGGCGCGACAGGGCGGCCTTTGCGGCGCTGTTTCGACATTTTGCACCAAGGTTGAAGTCTTATCTGATGAAATCGGGGGCTAGCGCCCCTAAGGCCGAAGATTGTGTGCAAGATGTGATGGCCACGGTCTGGGACAAGGCAGCACAGTTTGATCCCGAACGCGCCGCCGTGTCGACTTGGGTTTATACGATTGCGCGCAACAGGATGATTGACATGCTGCGGCGCGAGCGGCGGCCTGAGCCGGAAGCCATGCCTTGGGATGAAGACTCTGAGCCCGATCAGGCGGATGTCTATGCCGCAGCCGAAGACAGCCGCTTGTTAAGTGCCGCCCTAGCCGATCTGCCCGAAAAACAGCGCAGCCTGATCCAGCGCGCATTTTACGGTGACTTGTCTCATTCGGAAATCGCCCTAGAAACAGGATTGCCTTTGGGCACGATCAAATCACGCATCCGTCTGGCTTTGGACCGGTTGCGCGCGAAAATGACGGAAAGCTGACCTGATGACCACTTTGCCCACCATCCGCCACCATCTGAACGACGCTCTATTGATGGGCTATGCCGCGGGCCATCTGAGCGAGGCTTTTGGTCTGGTGGTGGCGACCCATGTAACGATGTGCGACGACTGCCGCGCGCGGCTGGAAAGCTTTGAGGCGCTGGGCGGCGCTGTGATCGAGGCTGAAGACGAGACGGCGGTCAGCACCGACGCCTTGGCGCGGATGATGGCGCGGCTTGAGGTGCCTGTGGTATCAGCGCCGCCCAAAGCGTCGCGCAAAACCAGCCTGCCCTCACCCGTAGCGGCCTATGTCGGGGGTGATCTGGATGCAGTCAAATGGCGCGCATTGGGCGGCGGGGTGCGGCAGGCGATTTTGCCAACGGGGCCGAAAGCCACGGTGCGACTGCTGCATATTCCCGCAGGCCAAGCCGTGCCTGACCACGGCCACCGCGGCATGGAACTGACACTGGTGCTGCGCGGCGCTTTTCGCGATGCGACCGACCGCTTTGGGCCGGGGGATTTGGAAATTGCGGGGGAAGATCTGGCGCACAAACCCGTGGCCGAAGCGGGCGAGGATTGTATCTGCCTTGCCGCCACCGATGCCCCCTTGCGCTTTGCAGGCTTGATGCCGCGCTTGTTGCAGCCTTTGTTCCGCATCTAACCAGCAGCGCGCTACAGGGGGCGGCAAGCCCCCGCAGTATTTATACCGAAATGAAGGTCAAAGGGGTTTGGGGCGCTTAAAGCACCACGATCCCGCTGTGTTTTGCTTTGAACTCAGGCTCGACATGGATCGTGACCACACAACCCTGCACCAAATTCTTCAAACCCGCCTCCACCCTGTCGCACAAATCATGGGCTTGAGAGACGGTTAGCACCCCCGGAACGACCAAGTGAAATTCGATAAAGGTGGCGGCACCAGCGGTGCGGGTCCGCAGATCATGCGCCTCAACCGCGCCGACGGCCTCGGTTGCGATGATGCGGCGGACTTCCGTCAGGACATCATCGGACAAGGATTCGTCCAGCAAGCCTGACAGGCTATCGTGAATGACGCGCCAACCCGACCACAGGATGTTGACGGCCACAAAGGCTGCCAAGGCGGGGTCAAGCCAGTACCAGCCCGTCTCGATCGCCAACAGCACGCCCAGCGTCACCACGACGGAAGAGACGACATCCAAATACAAATGCTTGCCATCGGCCACCAAAGCCGGAGAGCGCGCGCGGCGGCCATTTTGGATCAAGATATAGGCCCAAATGGCATTCAAGACCGAAGCCGCGGCGTTGACCAAAAGACCCTGAAGGGGCGCGTTCAGCACTTGCGGGTTGGTCCAACCAGCCCAGGCTTGATGCAAGATCGCCAACGCCGCCACGATGACCATGACGCCTTCCAGAATGGCCGAGAACAGCTCTGCCTTGTGATGCCCGTAAGGATGGTTGGCATCAGCGGGCAGCGCCGCCACACGAATGGCCACCAAGGCTGCAATGGCTGTCACCACATTGACCGTGTTCTCCAGCGCATCCGACAGCAAAGCCACGGAGCCCGTCATAGCCCAAGCCAGCAGTTTCAGGCCCAGAACCACAAGGCCCAAGACAATGCTGCCGATCCCGAGTTTGACGACTTTGGTCATGGACGGCCTTTGAACACATGGGCGCAGGAAGTGCCCCTTACCAACCTCTGCCCCGTGGATCAAGCGGCTTGGGCCCCCCCTACCCCACCGCACAAACCCCAATCTTTACTTTCCGCTTGAAACGCGCGCCATTCAGGCGCATATCGCGGCCCGAACCTGCAATCCATTTGGACGCGGGTTAACCCTATTTGGAGAGACCATGGCCAAGGAAGAGCTTCTCGAATTCCCCGGTGTCGTGAAAGAACTCTTGCCGAATGCGACATTCAAGGTTGAGCTCGAAAATGGCCATGAATTGATCGCAGTGATGGCAGGCAAGATGCGCAAGAACCGCATCCGTGTTCTGGCGGGTGACAAGGTGCAGGTGGAAATGACCCCCTACGACCTGTCGAAAGGCCGCATCAACTATCGCTTTAAGTGACGCCATGCAGACCGGTTTGCGGGCCGTCACGCAAGGTTGGGCGCGGTGAGGCTGATCTTAGGATCGGCCAGCCCGCGCCGCAAAGAGCTGTTGGCGCATTTGGGCATTGTGCCCGATGCCATCACCCCCCCCGATATTGACGAAGACCCCAAGAAGGGTGAACTGCCCCTGCCCTATTGCACGCGCATTGCGCGCGAAAAGGTGCTGGCTGTTGCTGCTGAAGCGGATGACTTGGTGCTATGCGCCGATACCACCGTGGCCTTGGGCAGGCGCATCTTGGGCAAGCCCGCCGATGCGGGGCAGGCTGGGGCGTTTCTAACCGCCTTGGGCGGGCGGCGGCATCAGGTGATTACTGCTGTGGCCTTGCGACTGGGCGAGCGTGTTTGGGAACGCCATAGCGTGTCTGCCGTCAAGATGAAGCGGCTGTCAGATGCCGAGTTGAATGCCTATCTCGCGAGTGGCGAGTGGCAGGGCAAGGCCGGCGCTTATGGGATACAAGGCGCTGCGGGGGCATTTATCCCATGGATTTCGGGCAGTTTCACCGGCATCGTCGGCCTGCCCCTTGCGGAAACTGCTGCCCTTTTACAGGCCGCAGGCTATCCGCTTTGGAGGATTACATGATAGGTCGCGTCATCGTTCTGGACGAGATTGCGGGCTGCAAGGCTGCCGCTTTGATCGTAGACGGCGTGCTGGAAGAGGTGCTGATCGACCCCGCCGATGACACCCCGCTGACCGGCGCCATCTACCGCGCTGTGGGCGACCGCCCGATGAAGGGCATGGGGGGGATGTTTGTGAAACTCCCCGGTGGCGCGACAGGCTTTTTGCGCCAAACCGATGGCATTGCGCCGGGCCAACGCTTGTTGGTGCAGGTGACGGGCCCTTCAGAACCTGGCAAGGCGCTGCCTGTCACCACACGGCTGCTGTTTAAGGGCAAGCTGGCAATTGTCACCCCAGGGGCCCCTGGTCTGAACATCTCGCGCCGGATTAAGGACGAAGCCGCGCGTGACGATCTGCAGCGCGTGGCGGAAACTGCGATGGCAGGGGCCGACGCAGGCTGGGGGCTGATTGTGCGATCGGCCGCCGAAGTGGCCGAAGCTGAAGATATTGCCGCCGAAATAGGCGAGTTGCGCGACCTGTGCGCCGCGATGCTGGCCGACCTTGACGGCGGCCCCGAACTGTTGCTGGAAGGGGCCAGCGCCCAAGACACCGCTTGGCGCGATTGGAGCGACCCTGAGCCAGACGAGATCGTGCAAGGCGGCTTTGCCGACCACGGCGTACTAGAGATGATCGACATGCTTCGCGACCCAAGGGTCGATTTCGACAATGGCGGCCATATGATGGTGGAACCGACCCGTGCACTGGTGGCGGTGGATGTGAACACGGGGCCAGACACCTCACCCGCGGCCAGCCTTAAGACCAACATCGCGGCCGCCCGCGACCTGCCCCGCCAGTTGCGTCTGCGCGGCCTTGGCGGTCAGGTGGTGGTCGATTTCGCGCCGATGCCCAAGAAAGACCGCGCCATTCTGGATCAGGTGATAAAGGCCGCCTTTAAGGCCGAAGGGGGTGAGACGAACTTGGCCGGCTGGACCGTGCTGGGCCTGTACGAGATGACCCGCAAGCGCGACCGCCAACCCTTGGCCAGCCTGCTGCCATGACCTGCCCCATCTGCGCCAAAGAGACTGCCGAACGCTATCGCCCCTTCTGCTCGCGCCGATGTTTGGATGTGGATCTGGGACGCTGACTGACAGGATCTTATGTCGTGCCGGGGCCGGAAGGCGAGGATGTATCACCCCAGGACGACCCCGAACCCCCACCCCGCCCGCAATAGCGCAGGACTGTTCACTTTTCTTACAAACCCCTCTGGACAGCCCCGATCCCCTGACGTATCAACCCGCCACCCCAAGGATGCCAATCGGCGCTTTGATCAGGGCCCAGATAGCTCAGTCGGTAGAGCAGCGGATTGAAAATCCGCGTGTCGCTGGTTCGATTCCGGCTCTGGGCACCATTTAACTCACTGAAATCTTTATAATATGCAGAAAACCCCAGCTTCAAAGCTGCGCTGTCCGCTTGCCGCGGAGTGCCACGGTGCGAATATGATTCCGGTATGGTAAAACCATGCCGAACACTGCGTGCAGACACAGATTTCAAACAGATTTTGCGGTGGTGACGATGTGCTGGGGTATCTCATCGCCGTGTTCCCCGTCGAATGCACGCACCAACAGATTTCCAACAACTTCAGGATCTGAAGATGTTGGGGCCATGGGGCCAAGGGTTCGTAACGGTGTGGTTTGGTATGCGCCTACATTGTCGTGTCGAAACGACATTTCATGTTCTTGCGGCAGAATTGCCGTCGCTCTGATTGCAAATGCCGTTCTTGGTCGCTGCCGAAATCCCAAAGATGTCGCGCCGATGCGGTCACTGTGTTGCAGCCAACAGATTTCCAACAACTTCAGATCCTGAAGATGTCGGTGGCCCAACACCGCCCTGCCCCAAGCCCTCCCCCTCCCACTCCCACGCCAAATATTTCCTATCCTCGTCAGTGATTTAGGTAGGAATAATCCGCTGCTGACCACACAATTGTAGATAACAGTTGTGAGGCAAACAATGACCGGCATGAAACTGCGCGATGGTGACATTACCCTGTACCATCGCCGCGATAGCAAAAACTGGCAGGCCGATATCAGGCTGCCCGATGGCGGCAGGCATACCCTGAGCCTGCGAACAGCCAACGAAAAGACCGCCAAAGACAAGGCAACCTTGATCTATGAGGACATGTACTTTCGTTACAAACATGGGCTGACTGCCGTTGTGGTGCTGTTCAAAGACGCAGCCGATGCGTGGCTCAAGGAACTGCGGGCGGAGGTGCGGGCTGGCGCACGCAATGAACGCACGGTGATTGATTATGAACCCGTGGTTGAACGCTACTTGAAGCCCTACTTTGGCAACAAACCCATGGACACCATCAAGGCATCAGACATCGCCCAGTACCGCAGCTGGCGGCGGGATTATTGGGTTTCAGGGCCGGGCTCCAAGGAAGTGGAATACGACTATGAACGCAATGGGCGGGTGATCAAACGCAAGATGGCGCACAAGGCCCGGGCACCCAGCCCGCAGACCATAAACGGTGAAAATGTCCCGCTGCGGGGTATCCTCAAATTTGCCTGCAGTCGTGAATGGATGAAGACTGGGTCAATCCCTGAGGTGGCCAACGTCAAGCTGACCAAGCGGGAAACACGTGAGCGGGCCTATCCGCATTTTGAGCGGCATGAATATGTGGCGCTTCGGCATTTCATGACTGGCTGGGTCAAGGCTGATGGCATCGGCATCAAGGAACGCTGGCGGCGCGAGGCCGTGCAGGATTATCTGCTGATCATGTTCAACAGCGGTCTGCGCGAGCATGAACTGTTCAAACGCGATGAGAAAACCAAGGTCATGCGCGGGTTAAGGTGGAATGATGTGGCCTTCTTCCAATCCAAGGCTGGGGTGGACATGGTTGAACTTTACGTGGAGGGCAAGACAGGCTGCCGTTACATGGTGCCGCTGCGCACTGTGCGCTATGTGCTGGAACGCCGCAAGCTGCGCTGCCCCAATGCTGGGCCGGAGGATTTTGTCATGGCCCTGCCCGATGGCAAGCTGTTCAACACCTTCGACAGTGGTGTAGCGGGCGTGCTGAACTTGGCAGGGCTGCGCAAAGATCCCAAGTCTGGCCGGAACCGCGGCATCTACAGCTGCCGCCACAGCTATGCCACTAGGCAGGTGCAAGATGAACGCAATGCACAGGAACTGGCTGACAACATGGGCACCAGCCTTGCCATGCTTCAGCGCAGCTACTTCCACTTTGATGCACGGGCGGCTGCGGACAGGTTGTCTGGGTCAAAGGCGGACGAGGATCCCAAGAAGGACTAAGGTTGAGGACATAACGCAGGCCGAGGTGCAAAGTGCTTGGGACTGCATGGTATTGCCGGTCTTTGAGCATCAAACAGCACAATCTCAAATGCTGGCTTATACACTATAATAGTGTATTGGGCTGGCTCATTCACTCGACCATTTCAATGGCCTTGCGCAGCTTGCCTTCGCCTGCGTCGATGTAAACCATGGTAGTATTCAAATTTCTGTGGCGAACTAGGATCTGGATAACGCGAGGGTTGATGCCCTTGTCTGCCAATCCCGTCACAAATTGCCGTCTGCCGCTGTGGCTGCTGGCACCTGTGATGCCCGCTGCGGCATAAAGCGTGGCAAAGAGGTTCACGATGGTTTGCGCTGTGAAGCCGCCACCTTTGCCGCTGTAGATCAAAGCCGCGTCAGGTTTTGCGCAGTGTCGGGCATTGGCCGCTGCGTAGCGGCGCAGCACAGCGGCCAATCGTTTGTTGACCAGCACAGTGTTGCCGTCGCTGCCCTTGGTCTGCTCAGCACGCAAATAGAAGCTGTCGCGTACTGTGCCGTTGGCTTCGTAGACATCGCCGATGAGCAGCCCAGCAATTTCACAGGCACGCAGACCAGCGTAGAAGCTCAGTGCCACAACAGCATGGTTGCGCACACTGTGCCGCTTGCTGTCGATGACAGCTGTGAGACGTTTGAATTCTGCGAGGTTGAGCAGCTTGGCCTGTTTCATGTTTTGCACCAGCGAAATGTGTGACTTTGCAGCGTGCAGTTTAAAGTCACACATATCGTAGAGCTACCGGAGAGATTTCGCGCACTAAGCTGCTGATTTTGTTGGTGGAAAATGCCTAATATTATAGATTGCACATTGTATAACATTCTAAGCTCACATCCACACTGCAAGCGACGTCAGGGCAAAGTGAGCTACCCCCCGAAAATCGGACAGTGACGCAAGCTACGATCTGACGTCTGCTGTTCTCCGAGAACGAGGAGATCAGAACATGAAGAAACGCAAGAACCATGACGCGGGGTTCAAAGCCCGTGTAGCGCTGGAAGCCGTGAAGGGCGAGCGCACGGTGTCG
>CAMAYO010000080.1 GCA_945862465.1 Pseudorhodobacter antarcticus
CACTGATTGCAGCATTGGATGATCTTGGGCTGATTGACCCCGATGCCGTGACGGAAAGCCACCGCAATGTGGTGCTATCCCCCTTCTATGCGGGTGAGGAAACGGCCATTCTAACAGCAGAACTTTATCAAGCACTGCGCCAAGGCCCCGATCTTCCCAGCAAGTTTGGCTTCGGGATTGATTTGGGCGATCAGCGCGTGCTGGCTGATACCTCTTGCGACATTCGCCTTGAACGGGGTGCCTCTGGCGGGCTGATCTTGCGCGCTGATGGCGCTTTGGGCGGACAGGCGGTGACGCTCCAAGACGCTGTGTCGCAAGCGATGGCGATGGCGGAATGGTTTGTAGCCTCTGGCGGTGTCACGCAAGGCAGGGGGCGGATGGCGGCGCATCCCAAGGCGGATATGCCGTTTGATATGTCACAGGTTTTGGCAGCAAAGGCCCCCTCTGCGGTGGCGGGGATGACCCCGCATGGCGCGCTGGTGGGGTTTGAGTTTGGCAGTTTGCGCGCGGAATTGTGGGCCGAACTGGCAAGCCTTGCCCCCACCCTTCGCATCACGCCGTGGCGTATGGTGCTGCTGCAAGGGGCTGGCTTGCCCGATCACCCCGCGCTCATCACCACCCCCAACGATCCGCGTCTGCGCGTTTTGGCTTGCACGGGGGCCCCCGCTTGCCCGCAAGCCTTGCAAGAAACCCGCACTTTGGCCCGAAGATTGGCCGCTTTTGTGCCGCAAGGCAAACTACTGCATGTCTCAGGTTGTGGCAAGGGCTGTGCCCATCCAAGCGTTGCCGACATAACGCTTTCGGCCACGCGCCAAGGCTTTGCCATCTTGCCCAAGGCGCGGGCAGGGGGCCTTGGGCCGGTTATGGCCGCGCAAGACATCACCTATGAAACTTTAAGCAAGGCCCTGTAAATGCCGCATCTTTATGAAACCAACGGCGCTGCGATCTATCTGCAAAGTTTTGCCATGATCCGCGCCGAAGCCGATCTGCGCTGCTTTTCGGCGGAAGAAGAGGTGGTTGTGGTGCGCATGATCCACGCGGCGGGGATGGTGGGGCTAGAGAAGTTCGTGCGCTTCACCCCCGGAATGGCAATTGCCGCGCGTGCCGCCCTTGAAGCGGGGGCGCCGATCTTGTGCGATGCGCGGATGGTATCCGAAGGCATAACCCGCACCAGATTGCCGGCGCAAAACGAGGTGATCTGCACCCTAAACGATCCGCGTGTGCCTGATATGGCTAAGAATATGGCCAACACCCGAAGTGCCGCTGCATTGGAATTGTGGCGACCGCATTTGGCGGGTGCCATCGTAGCGATTGGAAACGCGCCTACCGCGCTGTTTCACTTGCTCAATATGCTGGAAGACCCAAGTTGCCCGCGCCCTGCGGCCATCATCGGCTGCCCTGTGGGCTTTGTGGGTGCTGCGGAATCGAAACAGGCGTTGATTGAAAATGCACCCGTGCCTTCGGTCGTGGTCGAAGGGCGGTTGGGCGGATCAGCGATTACGGTGGCGGCGGTGAACGCGCTTGCCAGCCGGAAGGAATAGCATGGGCAAGATCATTTGCACGGGCCTTGGCCCAGGCGACCCCGATTTGATGAGCTTGCGGGCGCACCGTGCAGTCACCTCGGCCACTCAAGTCGCCTATTTCCGCAAAGCGGGCCGTGCGGGCCAAGCGCGGCGTATCGTGACGGGGCTTTTGCGCGCCGATGCGGTGGAACACGCGATGGAATATCCCGTCACCACAGAACTGCCCTTTGACGGGCCAGATTACAACGACGCCCTTGCGCGGTTCTATGACGAATGGGCCGCACGCTTGCAGGGCGTAGCGCAGACGTCGGATGTGGTGGTGCTGTGTGAGGGGGATCCATTTTTCTATGGCTCTTTCATGCATCTTTACAGTCGCTTATCCGGCGTTGTTGAGATGGAAGTGATCCCAGGTATTACAGGAATGTCAGGCTGTTGGACAGCGACGGGTCAACCCATCACTTGGGGCGATGATGTGCTGTCGGTGCTGATGGGCACACTGCCAGAAGAGGAATTGGTGCGCCATATGGCCCAAGCCGATGCCCTTGTGGTGATGAAAACAGGGCGCAACCTGCCCAAAATTCGCCGTGCGCTGGGCGCATCAGGGCGGTTGGATGCGGCGTGGCTGGTGGAAGCCGGCACGATGCCCAATCAAAGAATTCAAAAGCTTACTGAGGCGAATATCGAAGAATGCCCCTATTTCGCCATCGTGCTAGTGCATGGCCAAGGACGGCGACCCGAGGTGGCGGAATGACGGGCAGCTTGGACATCGTGGGTCTTGGGCCTGGTGCTGAGGATATGGTTACACCCGAAGTGCGCGCTGCCCTTGATCAGGCCACCGATGTGGTGGGGTATATTCCCTATGTGGCGCGGGTGGCAGTGCGCGAAGGGTTAAGGCTGCACCCGTCAGACAACCGCGTTGAACTTGATCGCGCGCGTCATGCTTTGGAAATGGCACTGCAAGGTCATAGGGTTGTTATCGTTTCTTCGGGTGATCCGGGGGTGTTTGCCATGGCCTCTGCCATGTTCGAAGCGCTGGAAGATTGGCCCGAAGCTCAGGCGTTGAACATTCGCGTTCTGCCCGGCATTACCGCCATGCTGGCGGCGGCAGCGGCTTTGGGCGCACCCTTGGGGCACGACTTTTGCTGCATCAACCTGTCAGACAATCTAAAGCCATGGGAGTTGATCGAGCGGCGCTTGCGCCTTGCCGCAGAGGCGGATTTGGCGATGGCGTTTTACAACCCGCGCTCGGCCAGCAGGCCAGAGGGGTTTGCCAAGGCGCTTGAGGTATTGCGTTCAGCTTGTGGAGATAAAAGACTTATTTCGTTTTGCCGTGCTGTTTCTACGCCCGATCAGGCGCTGCTGACCGTGCCCTTAGGGCAAGCTGTGCCAGAGATGGCCGATATGCGCACTGTGGTGATTTTGGGCAATTCCGCCACGCGCAAAGTAGGGAGTTTCGTTTATACACCTAGGTTTGCGCGATGAAGATACTGCAAAACCTTCTCAACGCTGTCGACGCTGGGCCGTTCGGGCACAAAGGGGCGATCAATCATAATCACTGGCAAACCCAATTGGCGCGCCGCGTCAATCTTCGCCTGCGCGCCCACACCACCCGCATTCTTGGCGACGATGTGGGTGATGCGGTGCGATTGCAGCAGGTTAAGATCGCCTTGCAGCGAAAAAGGGCCGCGCGCAATCAGGGCCGTGACATGGGGCAGGGGCAAAGTGGCTGGTTGATCCACCAGCCGCAAAAGATAATGATGTTGGTGCCTTGCGGCGAAATCTTCCAGCGATTGGCGGCCGATAGCCAAGAAAATCCGTGCCGGATCATCGGGCAGGGCCGCGACAGCGCCCGTCACATCGGGAACGTGCTGCCAAAGGTCGCCTTTGGCCGCTTGCCACGGCGCGCGTTCAAAGGCCAGCAGCGGGGTTTGGGTTATGGCGGCGGCTTCGACCGCGTGGCGGCTTATCTGGGCCGCGAAGGGGTGGGTTGCGTCGATCAGGTGGGTGATACCTTCAGCGCGCAGATAGCGCACCAATCCCTCCACCCCGCCAAAGCCGCCAATGCGTTGGGGCAGGGGTTGCCGCACGGGTGCTTCGGTGCGTCCAGCGTAGGAGAAAATCGCATCAATGCTTTGATCTGCCAGGGCTTTCGCCAAATCAGACGCCTCGGTCGTGCCGCCAAGCAAAAGGACGCGGGTCATGGATAAGCCTTGGGTGACGATCATCGGGTTGAACGAAGATGGACTGGCGGGCCTGTCTTTGGCAAGCCGTCAGGCGATTGAGCAGGCGGAAATCATCTTTGGCGCGCCACGGCATTTGGCTTTGGCGGGGGTTTCTGGGCGGGAATGGGGCGTGCCGTTTTCGGTGGAACCGGTTTTGGCCGAACGCGGGCGGCGGGTGGTGGTTTTGGCCTCGGGTGATCCGTTTTGGTATGGGGCGGGCGGAAGTTTGATGGGGCATTTGGCGCAAGGGGAGTGGGTGAGCCATCCCGCCCCGTCAACCTTTGCCTTAGTCACCAATCGGTTGGGCTGGCGGATGGAAGAGGTGATTTGCCTCGGTCTGCACGCTGCCCCTATGGCGCGGCTGCGGCCCGTGCTGGCGCGGGGGCAGCGGGTGATCTGCTTGCTGCGCGATGGTGCTGCTGTGGGGGAAGTTTGCGCCTATCTGGCGGCGCAGGGGTTTGGAGCTTCGGCGGTGACGGTGCTGGAGGCTTTGGGTGGCGCTCAAGAGCGCATAACTAATGGTATAGCGCAGGATTTAAGCGGGCGGTTTGACGCGCCTGTCGCGGTGGCGATTGAGTGTGTGGGGCAGGGGATGCCGCGTGCGTCAGGCTTGCCGGATGATCTTTTCGCCCATGACGGGCAAATCACCAAGCGGCCTATTCGGGCCTTGACGTTGTCGGCCCTTGCGCCGCGCGGCGGTGAGGTGCTGTGGGATTTGGGAGCGGGATCGGGGTCTGTTTCTATTGAGTTTCTTCTCGCGGCTCCTGCCAGCATTGCCCATGCGGTTGAGGCCGACGCTACGCGGGCCGAGCGGGCGCTTGGGAATGCGGAAAGTTTTGGGCTTGGGCATCGGTGGCATTTGCATCAGGGCAAGGCGCTGGATGTTATTGGGCAATTGCCCGTTCCGGATGTGGTTTTTGTCGGCGGTGGGGCGGATGCGGCCCTATTCGCAGCCCTTTGGGCGCGGCTGCCGCAGGGCGCGCGACTGGTGATGAACGCGGTGACCTTGGAAAGCGAAGCGCTGCTTTATGCGTGCCACGCAAAGCATGGCGGCGATCTTTGGCGGTTCGATGTCGCCCAAGCCACCCCTTTGGGCGCCAAACAGGGCTGGCAAGCATCGCGTCCCGTGGTGCAGTGGAGTGTCACGCGATGAGGGTCACAGGATTGGGGTTTCGCCGTGGCGTTTCCGCCGAAAGCCTGCGCGCCGCTATTGCTTTGGTGGGTTTGGGCGAGGCTTTGGCCACGGCTGAGGATAAGGTGCACGAACCGGGACTTGTGCGGTTGGCGCAGGATTTGGGGCTGCGGGTCTTTGGCGTGGCGCGCAGAGATTTGCAGGCGCAAGCTGTAGAAGGATCGGCAAGGGTGATGGCAGAATATGGCACGGGGTCAGTGGCCGAGGCCGCAGCCCTTGCGGCCGCAGGGCCGGGGGCGCGGTTGGTTCACTCCAAGCGCAGCGGGCCCGATGGGATGGCGGTGGCAGCGCTGGCCGAAACTGGCGCAAAGGGGCAAGCATGACGGTGCATTTCATTGGCGCGGGCCCTGGGGCGGCCGATTTGCTCACGCTACGGGGGCGCGATTTGATCGCAGGCTCGCCCGTGTGCCTTTATGCGGGGTCTTTGGTGCCAGAAGGGGTTTTGGCGCATTGCCCAAAAGGGTGCGAGATTGTGAACACCGCGGCGATGTCACTGGATGCGATTGTTGGCGCTATTCAAGCGGCCCATGCCAAGGGCTTGGATGTGGCGCGGCTGCATTCGGGGGATGTGTCGATCTGGTCAGCGATGGGTGAACAACTGCGCCGCTTGCGTGCTTTGGGCATTCCTTATGATGTGACCCCGGGGGTGCCCAGTTTTGCCGCCTCTGCCGCCGCTTTGGGGGTGGAATTGACCCTGCCGGGGTTGGCGCAAAGCGTGATCCTCACTCGTACTTCGGGGCGCGCATCGGCCATGCCAAAGGGGGAAACGTTGGCGGCTTTTGCGGCTACTGGGGCGACTTTGGCCATTCACCTGTCGGTACATGCGCTGTCACAGGTGGTGGGGGAATTGACGCCGCATTACGGGGCAGATTGCCCCGTGGCGGTGGTTTGGCGGGCGACTTGGCCAGATGAGCGGATCGTGCGGGCCACTTTGTCGACCATAGTGTCAGCGGTGGGGCCAGAGATTGACCGCACGGCGCTAATCCTTGTGGGCCGTTCCTTGGCGGCAGAAGGCTTCGACGAAAGCCGGCTTTATGCCGATGATTACGACCGCCGCTATCGCCCGCGCGGCACAGACCCGCGGTTTCCCGAATGACGGGCGGAGTGATTATAGCAGCGCCCTCGTCGGGCAGCGGCAAAACCTTGGTCACTTTGGGGCTTGCGCGGGCCTTTGTGCGGCAAGGCTTGGCGGTGCAATGTTTCAAATCGGGGCCAGATTACATCGACCCTGCCTTTCATCGAGCGGCGACGGGGCGGGCGTCATTTAACCTTGATTCTTGGGCCATGGGGCAGGGCCAAGTGGCGGGGCTTTTGTCCAAGGCCGAGGGCGCAGATATCGTCATCGCCGAAGGGGCGATGGGGCTGCATGACGGGGTGGCTAAGGCGGGGGCTTGGGGCCACGGGGCCAGTGCCGATCTGGCGCTGCATTTGGATTGGCCAGTGGTGCTGGTGATTGACGCAGGCGGGCAGGCGCAGACGGCGGGGGCTGTGGCGCTGGGGTTGCAGCACTATCGTGCAGGCTTGCGGCTGGCGGGGGTGATTTTGAACAAAGTCGCATCGCCCCGCCATGAACGCTTGCTGCGCGAAGGTATGGCGCAGGCGGGCATTGCGGTGCTGGGGGCCTTGCCCAAGCTTGCCAGCGTTGCCTTGCCAGAGCGACACTTGGGGCTGGTGCAAGCCGAAGAACTGCCAGAGCTGGAAGCGATCTTGAACGCCGCTGCGGATTTGGTCGCAGCGCATGTTGATCTCGATGCCATTCGTGCTGCAGCTGGCCCTTTGCGCTTTGGCCCGATGCCGCGCATAACACCGCCCGGTCAGCGCATCGCCTTGGCGCGGGATGCGGCGTTTTCGTTTATCTATCCGCATCTTATCGATGGCTGGCGCGCTGCTGGGGCCGAGGTGGTGACGTTCTCACCTCTTGCCGACGAAGCGCCGCCCGTGGCTGATGTGTGCTGGCTGCCCGGGGGATATCCAGAACTTCATGCGGGCGTATTGGCGGGGGCAGAGCGGTTTCGTGCCGGAATGCAAGGCTTTGCTGGCCCGATCCACGGCGAATGTGGCGGGTATATGGTGCTGGGCGACGGCTTGGTGGATAAGGCGGGGGTGCGGCATAAGATGCTGGGGCTGTTGGGGTTGGTTACCAGTTTTGAACGCCGCAAGATGCATCTGGGCTACCGCTTGGCGACTTTGCTGGCCCCCATGCCAGGGCAGGGCGCGGGCAGCCTTTTGCGCGGGCACGAGTTTCACTATTCCACCATCCTAGACCAACCCGACCCCGCGCTTGCCCAAGTGCTTGACGCCGAAGGCAACGAAGTGGCGGAAAGCGGCAGCCATCGCGGCCGTGTGTCGGGATCGTATTTTCACCTGATTGCCGAGGCATCATGAGCGGTTTTGTGTCTTTCGTTTCTTCGGGCCCCGGCGACCCTGAATTGCTGACAGTGCGCGCGATCAAGCGGATCGAAGCGGCCGATGCGGTGTTGTTTGATGATCTGTCGGCAGGCCCGATTTTGGCCCATGCGCGGGCGGGGGCCGATTTGGTCGGTGTGGGCAAGCGGGCAGGGCGCATCTCGCCCAAACAGGATCAGGTGAGCCGCTTGCTGGTGGATTATGCGCGTTCTGGCGCCAAAGTGGTGCGGCTGAAATCGGGCGACAGCGGGCTGTTTGGCAGGTTGGAAGAAGAGATTGACGCCTGCCGTGCGGCTGGCATTGGGTTTGAGATTGTGCCGGGGGTTACGTCGGCCTCGGCGGCGGCGGCGGCAGCTGGCATTCCGCTGACGCGCCGTTTAACCGCGCGGCGGGTGCAGTTTGTGACGGGGCATGATGTGGCGGGCGGCTTGCCCGAGGACTTGAACCTACAAGCCTTGGCCGATCCGCTGGCGACAACTGTGATTTTCATGGGAAAACGCACCTTTGCCGCACTTTCCCTCAAGCTTATCGCTGCAGGTTTGCCGCAGGATACGCCCGCTTTGCTTGCCGAAAGCGTATCAACCCCAGAACAGCGCCTAACCCGTGCCACGGTGGCAACTTTGGGAGCCGCTTTGGCGGATGCCCATGACGGCCCCGCGCTGATCTTGATCGGCCCCTTGATGGAGGGGATATGACCCATACGATCACGCTATGTGCCAGCTGTCCGCTGGGGCAGGGTGACTTTGCCGCACAACTGGCCGTAACGGGCTATGAGGTGCGGTTGACCGAGTGTATGTCGGGCTGCACCAAACCCTCGACCGTGGCGTTTCGGGCGGTGGGCAAGACAGCCTATTTGTTTGGTGAGATCACCGCGGATGATTTGGACGATTTGATCATTTTCGCCAAGGCCTACCAAGCCGCAGCCGATGGAACTTTCGGCGATGCACGCTTATTTGGCGCGTTACGTCACAAGGCCATAGCGCGCATTCCGGGCTAATATGTCGCAGATGCCACTGGCGTGCCGCATTCGGCGCTTGACCCTTAGCGGTCTTAACGTCTTTATACCCAAGCTAAGGTGTCCAAAGCGCAAAGCGTCAGGACTGAAACGGGAATGAGGAAGGATGGACCCGAACGGGCATCTGATGCCTCAACCGCCCCCGCGACTGTAAGCGGTAGCGGCCTTTCACTGCCACTGATGGGGTTCCATTGGGAAGGCGAAGGGCAGGCTATGATCCGCGAGTCAGGAGACCGGCCTTGCAGGGTGAAACAAGGGCTGTCGGGTGTGACGGCTAAAGGAGAAGACGATGAACTTGACACAAACTTCCGCACGCTCGACCGTGCTGGCGCAAACGCTGTTCGTGGCCTTGGTTGGCCTGACACTGGTGTTCGCCGCAGGCTTTGCGCAAAGCCACGCGCTGCACGATGCAGCGCATGATATGCGCCACTCCACCGGATTTCCCTGCCACTAAGGCAGATTTGTCATGAGACATATGCTGTCCAGCGCGGTGTTCGCTGGCTTTGCGGCAGGGTTGCTTTGCGCCCTGCTTCAATATCTATTGGTACAACCCAATATCGTGCTGGCCGAACGCTATGAGGCTGGAGAATTGGTGCATTTTCAAGGCATTGCAAGCCCAGAGGAGCGTGCTGCCACAAGCCATGCGGCACACGGTGCGCATGATACCGCGGCACCTGTCGAAGAGGCAGGGCATGACCATGGGGCAGGGGCCGAGGCAGGCGCTTATAGGCAGGCTTTAACGGTGCTGTTCGCGGTTCTAACCTATTGCGGCTATGGAATTGTTTTGGTCGCCGGTATGAACTTGGCCGAACAGGTTGGCATCAAAATTGGTCTGTCGCAGGGGATTTTGTGGGGGCTTGTTGGTTTCATGGCCTTTCAGATGATGCCAGCACTGGGATTGCAGCCAGATTTGCCCGGCACTCCGACAACTGATCTTTACGCACGGCAAATCTGGTGGGCAGCCACGGCGGCGGCCACTGTCGCGGGCCTTTGGTTTGCGGCCTATGGCACGGGGCTGTGGCAAAGGGCTGCGGGCATAGTGGTTTTGACAGCACCGCATATCTGGGGCGCGCCGGGTCTTAGCAGTTTCGGCGGTATTGCGCCCCCGGAATTGGCGGCCTCGTTCGCGGCGCGCAGCTTGGCGGTGGGCATGATCACTTGGGCGGCCTTGGGTGGATTGGTTGCCACACTTTGGCACTCTGAACCGGCCAAATGATCGATCTTTTCCTGATCGGCATAGGCACCGGCAACCCTGACCATCTGACACGTCAGGCGGTCAAGGCGCTGAATGCGGTTGATTTGGTGATGATCCCTAAGAAAAGCGGCAAGGCCGACTTGGCCGAACTGCGCCACGCCATCTTGGCCGAGGTTGTGACAAACCCCGCCGTGCAGATTGCGGAATTTGATCTGCCGGTGCGGGATGCCGCAAATACTGACTATGAAGCCGGTGTTAATGATTGGCACGATGCGATTGCGGCGGTTTGGGCGCAAACGCTGGCGGCTTACGGTGCAAGCCGTGTGGCTTTGTTGGTCTGGGGCGATCCGTCTTTGTATGATTCCACGCTGCGCATTGCAGCACGCCTGCAAGATGTTAGCGTGAAGGTTGTGCCCGGGATTACCAGCCTACAGGTGTTAACCGCTGCCCATGCCATTCCGCTGAACGAGATTGGCCAAGCCGTGACCATCACCACGGGCCGTCAGTTGCAAGACGGCTGGCCTGAGGAGGCGCAGACCTTGGCGGTGATGCTGGATGGCAACTGTACGTTCCAAACGCTTGATCCAAAAGGGATTTCAATTTGGTGGGGCGCTTATGTCGGGATGCCGGAACAGATCATCATGGCTGGGCCTTTGGAAGAGGTAAGCGCGCAGATCATCGAAACCCGCGCCAAAGCCCGTGCCGCGCATGGCTGGATTATGGACATCTATGTTCTGCGAAAGTCATAGTCTGATAGATCTATATTTGACATAATATTGGTTATCGGATGTTCACGCATCGCCCAGCCACGCAACACTGTGTCGCCAATCGCCTCGCAAAAGCCAGCACCCTCTCCACCAAGTCCCCTACAATGGCAAAGCTGTCGTCATTTTGATCTCTTCCATGCTGAGCAACGCTGTGACGTTGTAAATCTTCACTTCTGAAATAAGCGCCTGATAAAACGCATCGTAGGCCCGCGCGTTTTTCACCCAGACTTTCAGAATGTAATCCACATCCCCTGCCAAACGATGCGCCTCCAATACTTCAGGCCGGCGGCGCACAACGTCTAAGAACCGCTTCTCCCAGCCGATTTCATGCTCACTGGTGCGCACCAACACGAAAAAACAAGCCTCTAGGCCTAGCCCTTCGGGATTGCAGATGGCTGTGGTGCGGGTGATGATGCCACTGTCGCGCATCCGCTTGATGCGGTTCCAGACGGGTGTCTTGGAAGACCCCACTTTGCGGGCTATTTCATCCAAGGATTGCTCGGCGTCGACCTGCAATTCGCCAAGAATTTTCCGGTCTAACTCGTCTACTTGGGTTGCCATTCCATCAATTCCTATTTTTGTAGAACAATGTTCCACTTGGTTGAAAATATAGAACCTTTATTCTTATTGGGAAAGGGTCATGGCAGTCAACAGGGAAAATATTCTATATAGGGAACAGAAAAAAGAGAGTTGGCTATGACGCACCCTATCCAAGCCTTTGCATATGTTTCGGGCTGGCGCGATGCCCGCCCTGCCCTGTTCCCTATGAAAGAGGCCCAAGCATGAGCCGCCGGTATGTTCCCAAAATTGTCACCGCCAACCGCCTGCGGGAAGGCGATGTGGTTTATCTGACCGCCGACAACCTTTGGACGCCACATCACCATGAGGCTGAGTTGATCGAGGATGAGGCCCATGCCCAGTTGCGCCTGCTGCATGCGGCAGGACAAAAGCTGATCGTTGTGGGGGCCTATCTGGCCGATGCCAAGGCAGGCGCGAATGGGCCCGAGCCCGTGCATTTTCGCGAAGCCTTCCGCACGCGCGGCCCTTCAAACTATGCCCACGGCAAGCAAGTGGACTTGACACATGTATGATTACACCGACTTTGACGAGGCTTTCGTGCGCACCCGTGTGGCGCAGTTCACCGATCAAGTGGCACGCCGCTTGGACGGGTCACTGACCGAGGACGAGTTTCGCCCTTTGCGCCTGATGAACGGCCTATACCTGCAACTGCACGCCTATATGCTGCGTGTGGCTATCCCTTATGGCACGATCAACCCGCGCCAGATGCGGCAATTGGCTTACATTGCTGATACGTGGGATAAGGGCTACGGCCACTTTACCACGCGCCAGAACATCCAGTTCAACTGGCCCAAACTGCCCGATGTTCCAGACATTCTGTCGGCTTTGGCCGATGTGGGGATGCATGCCATCCAAACCTCAGGCAATTGCGTGCGCAATGTGACGGCGGATCATTTCGCAGGCGCTGCGGCGGATGAGATTGAAGATCCCCGCCCCTATGCCGAATTGCTGCGTCAATGGTCAACTGACCATCCCGAATTCCAGTTCCTGCCGCGCAAGTTCAAGATTGCCATCACAGGCTCGCCCAATGACCGCGCCGTCACCGCCGC
>CAMAYO010000081.1 GCA_945862465.1 Pseudorhodobacter antarcticus
GAACCAGTTGCCGGTTGTCGAGTTGATGATGGCGGGCACCAAAAGCGAGCCTGCCGAAAGCATGAAGACCATCACAGCACCCGAAGCGATGCCCGGTTTGCAATGCGGCAAAATCACGCGCCAATGGATGCGCCACCACGGCGCGCCCAGATCATCGGCAGCTTCGATCTGGTTGCTGTCCAGCGATTGCATGGCGTTATAAAGCGGAAACAGCATGAACAGCACATAGGCATAGACCAAGGTCACAACGACCGGACTGTACCCGTCTATCCAGCGGATTTCCTCAGAAATCACGCCAATCGTCATCAAGAACACGTTCAGCGGGCCCTTGAGCGTGAGAATGATATACCATGCAAAAGACCGCAGCACTTCCGACACCCAAAGCGGCACAAACAGCAGCAAGAACAGCGTGGGCAGCGATTTGGGGCTGACAACCTTGGCCAGATAGAACGACAAAGGATAGGCCATAATGAAGGTGATCAGCGTCACAACGCCCGAATAGAAGATCGTCAGAACGAACACTTTGATCCGCGCGGCCAAGGGGAAATGCAGGCCGAACAAGTTGAAATCAACCTCGTTACCGAAGATCTGCAGGTAGTTGTTAAAAGTATAGACATCCTTCGGCCCGCCGACATCGACCACGGGCAGATAGGGCCTAAACGAGCTTTCCAGCAGTTTGAAGTCAGGCAAGACCACCAGGATGATCAGCCAAAAGAAGGTCAGGCCAATAAAGGTCCAGGTCAGACCCTTGCCATAGCGGCGCAGCAGGTCATTCATCGGTCATGCCCCCGCAGTGGCGCTGTCGGGCAGGATCGCGGCGTTGCGCGCGTCAAAGACCATGTGCATCTGGGCGCCCGCAGATGGGATCGGGGTCGATCCGTCATTGCGCAATTCGGCCACCATGTTTTTGCCGCCTTCGGTGACGCCGTGGACCGACACAAAGTTGCCCTCAAAAGCCACTTCGGTCAGCGTCACCGCAACCGAGTTTTCCTGTGCCGCCTTGGCTTGCAGCACCATGTGTTCGGGACGGACGTAAAGCTTGCCCTCAGCCCCTGGCAGGCGGGCGCGGAAGGTGCCCGTGGGGGTTGCAAAGCTGGCCATACCGTCAGCCGCGTTTTGAACTTCGCCCGTAAAGATGTTGTTTTCACCCACGAAAGAGGCGACAAAGCCGTTCACGGGGTTGTTGTAAATGTCGCGCGGATTGGCGACTTGTTGCAGGCGGCCTTGGCTCATCACGCCAACGCGGTCCGACATGGCCAAAGCCTCGCCCTGATCATGGGTGATGTAGATAAAGGTCACGCCGGTGCGTTTTTGAATGGCGCGCAACTCAGCCCGCATATGTTGGCGCAGCTTCAGGTCAAGGGCCGACAGCGGTTCGTCCAGCAGCATCACGGCCGGTTCCACAGCCAAAGCGCGGGCGATGGCGACGCGCTGCTTTTGGCCGCCCGACAACTGGCTGACCATCTTGTCAGCGCTGTCATGCAGATCAACCAGTGCAAGCAATTCTTCTGCCCGCTCGCGGCGCTTGGCTTTGGGCACACCGCGCACTTCAAGGCCAAAGGCGATATTTTCCCAGATGGGCATCAAGGGGAAGAGCGCTAGGTTTTGAAAGATCAACGCGGTGGGGCGCTGGTTCGGGCGCTGGCCGCGCACGTCCTTGCCGCCAATACGGATCACACCCTCAGTCGGTTCGGTGAAGCCAGAAATCATCCGCAAGATCGTGGTCTTGCCACAGCCCGACGGCCCAAGGAAAGAAAAGAACTCTCCGGGCTGGATGTTTACATTCACATGGTCAACCGCGCGAAATTTGCCAAAATCGCAGCATACATTATCAAGATCAATCCCAGCACTCATTGGATCGTCTGCCCCCTTATGTCGTCTTATTTGCTCTAAAGCCTGTCTTACCACGCCGGACGCGCACCGCAAATAGATAGCGCCAGTTAGGGGGGCATGATCAGTCCAGATCAAGGCCGTTGCCCCAAAATGACACGCCGGGCCCAAACGGACCCGGCGCGCAAAGTCTTCAGCTTCGATTAGGAAGCTTTGTACTTGTCAGCATATTCGCCGCGCTTGGCGATGAATTCTGCCGACTGGTCGGGCCACCACCACAGAGCCGCCAGCTTGGCGTCATCGAAGGCAGCGTTGTAGTAAGCCGAGACTTCCGGATCGAGCAGATCGCCCGCGCCCTTGCCAACGGGGTTCGACGAGAAGGCAGTTGCCCACATCGCAGCGCCTTCGGCGGTCGAGACCCACTTGGCCAGCTCGTGTGCTTGGTCGACGTTGACAGCGTTCTTCATCATGACGAAGCCCTGGTGCCAAGCGAATGCGCCTTCCACCGGTGCAACATAGCCGTAGCCGTCGTTGCGCAGGTTGAAACCGGTCGAATCCCAGCACAGGCCCACGTTCGCGCCGTTTGCCACGAAACCAGCGTTGGCTTCGTTTTCGCCCGACCAGAACTGCGCCACGTTGCCCTTGGCCTTAACAGCCTCAGCCAAAGCGATGTCCCAAAGTTGGACCATTTTGTCCATGTCGGTATAACCGTCCATCCATGGGAAGGGCAGCTTGCCCTGTGCATCAAGGTAACGGCCCATTGCAGCCAATGCCGAGTGCGGACGCAGCACAGCTTTGTTGTCTGCGCTGAACAGGTCGCCCAACGAGGCAGGCTCGCTCAGCTTAGCTTCGTCTTTTTTGTAGACAAGCGCTTCGGTGCCCCAGTTCGAAGGCACGTAGAACAGCGCTCCGTCAGCATCACGCGAACGCGCGCCAGCCGAACCGTCTGCCAGACCCGGCAGGTAGTTGTCCATGGCCAGCTTTGCCGGATCAAAAGCAGCCAGCAGGCCGTTCGAGTTCCAACCGCCCCAACGGTCGATGGTCGGCTCGATCATGTCGATGCCACCTGCTTCAACAGCCACTTTCGCCTGAGCGAACATGGTGTCTTGGTCAGGCTGTTCGGTGAAGTTCACGGTGATGCCGGTGGCCGCGGTGAAAGCCGGGAACACTTTTTCTGCCAAAGCAGGATAGCCTGCCCAGCCAGTGAAGTTCAGCTCGCCCGAAGAGGCCAGTGCTTTAGAGGAAATCAGCGCCGGAGCAGCCAGTGCCCCCACGCCTGCAGCGGTGGTTTTCATAAAGCCACGGCGGCTGATGGATTTTGTATTGGTCACGTCAGGTCTCCCTTGGTTGCACCGCTTGCGCGGAGGTCGAGCGAAGCTGGCTTTCAGCCCCGGTCACGATGGATTGTCCTAGCCCCGCCACATAACATAATTGTGACGGGATCAAAAGGTTTCCGCGCCGAACCTTACTCTGTCACCCCGTGGGCCTGTCAACTGCGCTGTTACAAAGCAAAACATATGGCACGATGATTTTTGCGACAAAACGCCCGTTCTGTCACAAAACGCCTATTTAACGCAAAGGCGCGACAGCCCGATCGCACCTATTTCAGTTAAATTGTCAAAGTTCATCCAGCGCGGTTTTACGCCGATAGAAGATTTGCGCTGTCTTGATAGGTTTGAATGGAAGTCTATTCCAACCGCGCCAGCGCCCTGCATTCCCCGATTCGCATGGTCAGCTCGGTCTGCGCAAACGCTGGTCTAAGGTTCGAAAGTCGCAGCGAAACTCTGCCCTTATCGCCTTGCTTCGATTGGCCGCTTAAAGAGCTTTGGCCCGTCTGCGCATTGCCCCTTTCCACCGAGGCCCCCTGCCCTTAGCCTGCGCCCATCACAGCGGAGGCAGCCATGGCCCAGATGACAGGAACTTTTGTAACCCGGGTTTGGCGGCAGGGTATTGGCCCCGCTTTGGCGCACCTGCGCGGTGAGGTGCTGTATGACATCACCACCAAAGCCGCCCCAACGATGCGCGACCTGCTGGAACTGCCCGACATCGCCGCCCATCTGACGCAAGTGGCGGGTGAGCCGATTGGCAGGCTTGACGATTTGACCGCCGCTTCAACCGAAGCCTTCGGCGATACCACCCGCCTTCTATCGCCCGCCGATCTGCAAGCCATCAAAGCCTGCGGCGTCACCTTTGCCCGCTCGATGATTGAACGGGTGATTGAAGAACGCGCTGCCGGCGATGCCTCCCGCGCCTTGGCAATCCGCGAACGGATCGGCGAGATTTTGGGCACCAGCCTGCGCAACCTGCGCCCCGGTTCGCCTGAAGCGGCAGATGTGAAGAAAGTGCTGATCGCCGAAGGGCTTTGGTCGCAGTATCTAGAGGTCGGCATCGGCCCCGATGCCGAGGTGTTCACCAAGGCCCCGCCGATGGCTTCCGTTGGGCAAGGGGCCACGATCGGGCTGCATCCGGTGTCGAAATGGAACAACCCCGAACCGGAAGTGGTGCTGGCCGTGAACGCCCAAGGCGTCATTCGCGGGGTGACTTTGGGCAACGATGTCAACCTGCGCGATGTTGAAGGGCGCTCGGCCCTGCTGCTCGGCAAGGCCAAGGACAATAATGCCTCAGCCGCCATTGGCCCGATGATCCGGCTCTTTGATGACAGCTTCAGCTTGGACGATGTGCGCCAAATGACCCTGACCTTGACTGTCACAGGGCTGGATGGTTTCACCTTGCAAGGCAGTTCCAGCATGGCAGAGATCAGCCGCGACCCCGCCGATCTGGCGGCGCAAACCATGGGCCGCCATCACCAATATCCCGATGGCTACATGCTGTATTGCGGCACGATGTTCTCACCCGTGCAAGACCGCGATGGGCCGGGGCAAGGGTTTACCCACCATTTGGGCGATGTGGTTACCATCGAAACCCCCGCGCTTGGCAGCCTGACCAACACCGTGCGCCTGTCAACCCAAGCGCCGGAGTGGACCTTTGGCACCGCCGCCTTGATGCGCAACTTGGCTGGGCGCGGCTTTTTGTGACGCACCCCTAACCCCATGCCCAAATCCGCCCCGCGCTTCACCCGCCTGCCTGCCGCCGACCGCCGCCTGACGCTGATTGCGGCAGCGCTGGACTGTATGGCCGAAGGCGGGATGGCAGGCTTCACGGTCGACAAGGTTTGCGCGCGGGCGAGCGTGTCGCGCGGGCTTGTGACGCACCATTTTGGGGGAATGTCGGGGCTGCTTACAGCCAGTTACGCCCATCTTTACACCAAGGATGTCCCTACAACCGCCAGCTTGGGTCACGGCCAATCACGACTATCTGCGCTTTTGGATATGCTGTTTGATCCCGCCCAATTCAACCGCCCCGCCCTGAACGTCTGGCTGACGATGTGGGGCGCCATTTCCAACACGCCAGAGCTGATGGCCGAACACCGCCGCCAATATGCTGATTATGTGGCTTTGGTGGCCGAGGTTCTGGCCGAACACGCCCCGACCTTGGCGCAAAGCGATGCGGCCAAAGCCTTGGCCCGCACCCTTATCTGCTTGGTGGACGGTTTAAGCTTGCAACATTGCATCGACCCTCCGTCCATGCCCGCAGCCGTGGCCCGCCAAGCGGCCTTGGACTTTGTGCGGCAAAACGCAAAGCTGCTTAAGGTCGGATGATCACGCCGTTCGTCTTGGCACAAATACGTTTGGGGGCGAAGGGGGCTGGCCCCAGCCATGGGCGGTGCGGCACGGCTAGCTGTCTTGCACAATCAACAAGGCCCGCGCCGGGCCAAAGACGGCATAGATCGCGTGGGGGCGGTCAGCCGGATAGCGCGCCGTATCGCCCGGGCCGATTTGGCTATCATCCTCGCCCGAGACCACGCGCAGATGGCCTTCGATCACAGTCAGATGTTCGCGGCACCCCGGCGAATGCGGGTCGCTGACCAATTCGCCCTTGGGGCCAAAGGACAGTTCATACACCTCATGCGCGCCCACAGCTTCAGCGGGGGAAAGAATGCGGATCACCAAATCTTGGCCCCGTCCAGCGATCACCGGCGCTGCTTCCGCGCGGATCACCTCGATCCCGGGGGCGGGGCGGCCTTCGAGCAGGCCCGCGAAATCGACCTGCAAGGCCTGTGTCAGGTTCCAGAGCGTGGCGACCGTGGGCGAGCTTTCGCCCCGTTCAATCTGGCTGACCATAGACCGGCTGACGCCCGACAGCTTGGCCACGCCGTCAAGGCTCAGGCCCCGCGCCTTGCGGGCTTCGCGCAGCGAGGCGGCGAGCCGGTCGTGAATATCTGAACGCGGTGTCATGGCGGCACTAGACGCCAGCCGCCTGCCCCGCGTCAACGGGGTGTTGTTGATTTTACAGGCGGAAAATCCAGCTTTGCGCCCTTAGGTCCCACAAAAGGTGACATAGGGCCCCGTGCCTGCGGGCGCAGGGTGCAGATAGGCCTCGCGCCCCTCTTCTAGGCCAAAAGGGTCTTGCACGGCGGCCAAAAGGGAGGTGAAGGGCCCCATGTCGCCGTGGGTGGCCGATGTTAGGGCCTGTTCCACCAGATGATTGCGCGGAATGACAGCAGGGTTGGCGGCGCGGATCAGGGCGAGGGCCTTCGGCCCCAGCCGTGCGTGCCAGCGCGGCAACCATTCATGCATGGGCTGATGCGCAGGCAGCAAGGCCAGCAGATCCTCGGCCCGCCCTTCGGCGGCTGCGGCAAGGGTGCGGAAGGACAGGGTCCAATCGGCGCCCGTGATGGCCGCGCAGAAATCATCCGCCAGCGCGCCATCACCCATCTCTTGCCCCTCAATCCCCAACTTCGCGCGCATCACCGACAGCCAAGCCAAGCGAAAGGCGGGGGCAATCGCCTCTAGCCTTGCATTCGCCAATTCAACCGCTTCCGCCTCGTCTGGCCCCAACAACGGCAGCAAGGCTTGCGCCAAGCGCGACAGGTTCCACGCAAGGATCGCAGGTTGGTTGCCATAGGCATAGCGTCCCTGCCGATCAATCGAGGAAAAAACCATGGCCGGATCAAAGGCATCCAAGAATGCACAAGGACCATAATCAATCGTCTCGCCCGACAGAGCCATGTTGTCGGTGTTCATCACCCCATGCACAAAGCCAACGCCCATCCACTGCGCAATCAGCCGCACCTGCCGCGCCGTAACCGCATCAAACAAGCCCAGCGCGTCATCTGGGGCAAGGTGGGGATAGTGACGGGCGATGGTATAGGCCACGAGTGCCTTGATTTGATCCGTCTCGCCGCGTGCCGCGAAGAACTGAAACGTGCCCACGCGGATATGGCTGGCCGCCAACCGCGCCACCACGGCGCCGGGCAAAAGGCCGGTGTCGCGCAAAACATCCTCTCCGGTCGCAACCACGGCCAAAGACCGCGTGGTGGGAATGCCCAAAGCCGCCATCGATTCCGAGATCAGATATTCCCGCAGCATCGGACCAAGTGCTGCCTTCCCATCGCCGCCCCGCGAAAAGGCGGTGCGGCCCGAGCCTTTCAGTTGCAGATCGAAGCGGCCCTTGGGGGTGACGAGTTCGCCCAGCAAATGTGCGCGGCCATCGCCCAGTTGCGGGGAAAACCCGCCAAACTGGTGGCCCGCATAGGCCAAGGCGATGGGCTCCGCGCCCGCAGGCACGACAGCACCTGACAGCCAATTGGCAAGGGTTTGATCGTCTTCGGACAGCTCCAGCCCCAGCGCACGCGCCAAATCGCCATTGAACGCCACAAGGCGCGGCGCGGGTGCGCGGGCGGGAGTTTGGGCCAGATAGGTTCCGGGCAGATCGCGGGCGTAGCTGTGATCGAAGGTCAGGGCCATGGCATCTCCTTGCCGCTCAGATATGGCGCGCAGGGGGGCTGGTGACAAGCCAGACAGCAGGTGTGGGAAAATTGGTCGGAGTGGAGAGATTCGAACTCCCGACATCCTGCTCCCAAAGCAGGCGCGCTACCAGACTGCGCTACACTCCGACCGTAAGGTTCCCTTAGCGGGATTCGGTGGCGATGAAAAGCACCCGCAGCCTAGTCTGCACAACTCCATAGCGCTTTTGACGGATCAATCAGATCAAAGCGCATCTCTGCCCCCGCGGCTATGCCGATGCGCTTTGCCAATCCACCATTGATTTCAAGCACATACATCACACCTTCGCCGCCATCAATCGGTGTAAGGTCTTGGGGAACAGCATCCGAGTGCACAACAGTAACAAGGCCCGTTTCATCGGCAAAGATCATATCCAGCGGGATCAGGGTGTTTTTCATCCAAAACCGCGCGTGGTTAGGGGCTTGATAGACAAAGACCATCCCCGCCGAGGACGGCATATGGTCGCGAAACATCAGCCCCTTTTCGCGGGCGGCTTGGTCAGCAGCCACCTCGACCGTAAAATGCGCCTGCCCCCCCGGCCAGCGCAGGTCCAGCGATCCGGGCGTGCAGGCGGCATGGACAGACCCCGCCGCGAAAAGCGCCAACATCAGACCTGCGATAAAAAGGGTTCTCATATGCGCCGCCTTATGGGTTCAACCGTTCTACCTGCCAAGCTGAGGCCGCATCCGCCCGTGTCCAGCGAAAGCGGTCGTGCAAGCGAAACTGGCCATCGGCCCAGAACTCGATTTCCACCGGCGTGATGCGAAAGCCGCCCCAAAAGGGCGGGCGGGATGGGTTGGCCCCCTGTTGCAGCGTGACCTTTGCCACCTCGGCCATCAGCGCCCCGCGTGATGACAGGGGTTGTGACTGCGCACTGGCCCAAGCGCCAAGGCGCGATTTCAGGCTGCGCGAGGCATAGTAGGCATCCGCCTGTGCCCCCTCTTCGCGCGTCACATGGCCCCGCACCCTGATCTGACGTCGCAGCGATTTCCAATGCATGACGAAAGCGGCCTTGCCCGCGCCTTCGACTTCTTGCGCCTTTTTGGACGTGTAGTTGGTGTAAAACACAAAGGCCGCATCTTCGATGTCTTTCAGCAGAACCATGCGCGCATTGGGCATGCCGTCAGCATCCACCGTCGACAAAGCTATGGCGTTGGGGTCGTTCACCTCGACCGCTTCGGCCTCGGCCAGCCAAGCGCGGGCCAGAACAAAGGGGTCATCGCCCGCAAAAATGCCTGTTCTGTCCATCTGGTCCATCCTTTTAACTGAAACGCTTATCACCGAAGCCCAACCCTTGATGCAGACGAGGCTTTCGCCTACACCAAGCCTTACGATTAAGGTGGCTGGGGAAGACCGAATGTCAACTGGACTAATGGCAGGCAAGCGCGGCCTTATCATGGGGCTGGCCAACGACAAATCCATCGCTTGGGGTATTGCCAAAACGCTGGCGGACCACGGCGCGGAAATGGCCTTTTCCTATCAGGGCGAAGCGCTGAAAAAGCGGGTTGATCCGCTGATCTCCTCCATCGGCATGACCGAGATGATCGAATGCGATGTCAGCGACGAGGCGTCCATTGATGCCCTTTTCGCACGGATTGGCGAAAAATGGGGCAAGATCGACTTTTTGGTCCATGCCATCGGCTTTTCTGACAAGAACGAGTTGCGTGGCCGCTATGTTGACACTTCAAAAGCCAACTTTGCCATGACGATGGATATATCGGTCTATTCCTTCACATCTATCAGCCGCAGGGCTGCGGCGATGATGACCGAAGGCGGTAGTCTTTTGACGTTGACCTATTACGGCGCAGAAAAAGTGATGCCGCACTACAACGTGATGGGCGTGGCCAAAGCAGCCCTTGAGGCTTCGGTAAAGTATATGGCCGAAGATCTGGGCAAAGACGGCATTCGGGTGAATGCCATCTCGGCCGGGCCGATCAAAACGCTTGCAGCCTCGGGGATCGGTGACTTCCGCTATATCATGAAATGGAACGAGCTGAACTCTCCACTTCGGCGCAATGTTGACCAAGAAGAGGTCGGCAAAGCCGCGCTGTTCTTGCTGTCAGACCTTGGGTCGGGCACCACGGGCGAAAACCTGCACGTCGATGCGGGCTATCATGTCGTGGGCATGAAAGCCGTAGATGCGCCCGATATCGACGTGGTGTCAGGGCGCAAAGAGGGGCAATGACACTTGCAGCCGCCATGCCACACCCGTGCGGCGCGGATATTCTCTTCCAAAGCCCTGTATGGGCCTATATCGATCTGACGACAAAACGTGACCAGATCTTCCTAAGGCCTGCTTGGCCTGAAGATCGCCGCCTTCTGAGGATAGCATGATCGACCGTTTGCCGCATGAAAAAGGCTTCCACGTCAGCTGGGACCAAATCCACCGCGATGCCCGCGCCTTGGCCTGGCGCTTAGATGGCAAGGGTCCAGATGGGGGCGCTTGGCGCGCTGTCGTGGGCATCACACGCGGTGGCCTTGTGCCCGCGATGATCGTGGCGCGCGAGTTGGACATTCGTGTCGTCGATACGATCAGCGTGAAAAGCTACAGCCACCAAGCGCAAGCGGCGGAAGCCATCGTGACCAAATCGCCCCAGCCCGACCTGATGGGCGATGGCACGGGCATCTTGGTGGTCGACGATCTGGTCGACACTGGCAAAACGCTGGAACTGGTGCGCAGGCTTTACCCCAAGGCGCATTTCGCCACAGTTTACGCCAAACCGTCGGGCAAGCCGATGGTGGACAGCTATATCACGGAAGTGTCGCAAGATACGTGGATATTCTTCCCTTGGGATATGGCGCTGCAATATGTGCAGCCCTACCGCGGGCAGGATTAAGGGTGACATTATGATCAATCCGGCCAGTCGGCTTGGCATTTGGCTGCACTGGTTGTTTGAGGCAAGCTTGATCCTGAAAGGTCTGTTTGCCGCGGCTGAAAGCCTTGGCGGATTGGGGCTGTTGCTGACGCCCAACGCGGCGATCATCACCTTTGTTTCATGGTTGACGCGCCACGATCTGACGCAAGAACCCACGGCCGACATGGCGCTTTGGGTGCAGCATTTGACCGAAATCTTTCCGCTTCAAGTGCAGCATTTCTATGCCTTTTATCTGCTGGCACATGGGGCGGTTAAGTTCACCATGGTTATCATGTTGGCGCGGCGAATCCTATGGGCCTATCCGGGGGCTATGGTCTTGCTGATGGGCTTTGTGATTTACCAAGTTACAGAGTTTATCACCCATGGGTCTTATACATTCCTTGCCCTATCCTTCTTTGATCTGGTGATGATCGTGCTGGTCTACCGCGAATGGAACGTCTTAAAGATGCTAAGCGGTCAGGCGCACTAAAGGCGCTGATGCGAACTAGGCAGCGCTGCTCTTGCCATTCACCCCCTTTCACGTTTCCCTTGCGCCCATGAAAACCCCTTCGCTGACCTTATTGGCGCAAAGCCTGCCCTCGACCGTGCCCTTTGTCGGGCCTGAGGCGATGGAGCGCGCCCGTGGCCGCCCCTTTGCGGCGCGGATGGGGGCGAATGAGAACCTCTTTGGCCCCTCCCCGCGCGCCTTGGCCGCGATGCGCGAAGCGGCCGACGATGTGTGGATGTACGGCGACCCAGAATGCCATGATCTCAAATCCGCCATCGCCGCCCATCACGGCGTCACCCCCGCCCATGTGGTGGTGGGCGAGGGGATTGACGGGTTGCTGGGCCTGTTGGTGCGGCTGATGGTCGGGGCTGGCGACCGCGTGGTGACATCGGCGGGGGCCTATCCGACCTTTGCCTTTCACGTGACAGGCTTTGGCGGCGAGATTATCCGCGTGCCCTATCAGGACGATCACGAAGACCCTAAGGCCCTTTTGGCCGCAGCCCGCACCCATGGGGCCAAGCTGATTTACCTTGCCAACCCCGACAATCCGATGGGCAGCCACCACCCCGCAGCCACACTCGCCGCGATGATCGACGCCATGCCCGAAGGCTGTCTGTTGGCTTTGGACGAGGCTTATGTGGAACTGGCTCCCGAAGGGACTGCGGCTGTCGTGGCAGCCGACGACCCCCGCGTGATCCGCTTTCGCACCTTCTCAAAGGCGCATGGCATGGCGGGGCTGCGGTTGGGCTATGCGCTGGCTGCGCCCGATTTGGCTTTGGCCTTTGACAAGGTCCGCAACCATTTTGGCGTGGGGCGCATCGCGCAAGCGGGCGGCATCGCGGCTTTGGCCGACACGGGGCATCTGGAGGCCGTGCGCCGTTGGGC
>CAMAYO010000082.1 GCA_945862465.1 Pseudorhodobacter antarcticus
CCGTCAGGCCGAGTTGCGCTTTCAGCAAGAAGACGGGCTGATCGTGGTTGCCACTGTGGCCTTTGGCATGGGGATTGATAAGCCCGATATCCGCTGGGTGGCCCATGCCGACCTGCCCAAGTCGATCGAAGGCTATTACCAAGAAATCGGCCGCGCGGGCCGCGATGGCGCGCCCGCCGATACTTTAACGCTCTATGGCCCCGATGACATTCGCCTGCGCCGCCAGCAAATTGATGAAGGCGCTGCCCCCGCCGAACGCAAAGTGGCTGATCATGGGCGGCTGAACGCGCTGCTCGGCTTGGCCGAAGCGTTGAATTGCCGCCGTCAGGTGTTGCTGTCGTATTTCGGCGAAGACTCGCAGCCTTGCGGCAATTGCGACCTGTGCCAACGCCCCGCCAAGCTGTTTGACGCGACCGATGCGGTGCGCAAGGCGCTGTCGGCTGTGCTGCGGACGGGCGAAAGTTTTGGCGCGGGGCATTTGATAGATATCTTGACCGGAACCGCCACCCCCAAGGTGAAAGAGCGCGGGCATGACCAGTTGCCCACCTTTGCCGTAGGGCGCGATCTGTCAAAACTCGCTTGGGCGGCGGTGTTTCGCCAGATGATGGGCCGCGATCTGGTGCGGCCCGATGCCGAACGCTTTGGCGCCTTGCGCATGACTGATCTGGCCCTGCCTATTCTGAAAGGCCTGCAATCCATCACCCTGCGGGCAGATACGGTTGAAAAGGCCGACAAGGGCGAGCGTAACATCGCGCGCGGGCAGGTTGACGAAGAAGATGTGGCCCTGCTCACCGCCCTGAAAGCCAAGCGCCGTCACTTGGCCGAGGCGCAGGGCGTGCCAGCCTATGTCGTCTTCCCCGACAAAACCCTGATCGAAATGGCCGAAAAGCGCCCCACCACGCTAGATGAGATGATCGGCATCAGTGGCATCGGTGCGCGCAAGTTGGAAAGCTATGGCAAGGCGTTCCTAGAGGTGATCTTGGGGGCTCCGACGGAAACCGCCCACCCCGCCCGCCGCAAACTTGTGGGCAGTCCCGCAGCCCCCCTGTTTGACCGCTTGGCCGAAGCGCAGGTAGCCCTTGCGCGGGGCGAGGATGGCACGGGCAAATATCTGTCTTGCACCCATTCCACGTTGCGCCAAATCGCTGAACGCCGCCCTGCCAGCTTGCAGGAATTGGGCGACTTGCAAGGTATGGGCGCGCAAAAGGTGGAACGTTTTGGCGCGGCGTTTTTGGATATCTTGCAGGCGGGCTAAGCCCCAGCACGGGCAAGTTCCACCGCAGGTGGCAGCACATAGGCGGCTTTGGGGCAAAAGGCGATCATTACCTCGCACAGCGCTGCTTTATGCAACGGCTTGGTCATATGCTGATCGATGCCAGCGGCAACAAGGGCCGCCGTATCGCCTTCGCCCATCAGGGCTGTCAGGGCGATGATGGGCAGATGCTGCTGTCCCGCTTCGATCTGGCGAATGGCAAGGGCTGCTTGGCACCCGTCCATCTGGGGCATGGCGATATCCATGAAAATCAGATCGGGTTGAAAGGTTTGGAACAGGCTGACCGCTTCCGCCCCGTGATTGGCAAAGACCACATCCACCGCCAAGTCCCGCACCATCTTTTGAAACACCAGTTGATTGGTGCGGTTGTCTTCGGCCACCAAGATCCGCATCGCGCGGGGGGGGCCTGCGTCCTGTGGCAAGCTGGGCAGATCAGGCGGCACAACGGGCGTGTCTGCCACAGGTAGGGGCAGGCGCAGGCCAAAGCGAGACCCTTGACCCAGTTCAGAATCCACCCAGATCGCCCCGCCCATCCGCTCGACCAGTCGCTTGGCAAAGGCAAGGCCCAGACCAAGGCCAGCATTTGGGGTGGCTTGGTGATATGCCTCAAAGATCAGGGCCAGATCGTCAGGCGCAATGCCAATACCCGTGTCTTCTACCGTGATATGCACTTGATGACAGCCTTCCCCCGCTTGCAGCCCCGTAACACGGATTAGGACTTGGCCCTGTCCGGTGAACTTGACGGCATTGCCCAGAAGGTTGGTCAAAACCTGCCGCATTCGTCCTGCATCACCGGTGAATTGCCGCGGTAAGGATGGGTCATACTCCACCAAAATGCCTATGCCCTTGGCGCTGGCTGCGGGCTGCAGCAGGATGGTCAGGTCGTGGATCAAGCCTTCCAGATCAAAGGGCTCGGCCTTGAGCGAGACGCCCTGTGCCGTGATCTTGGCATATTCCAGAATGTCATGGGTCAGGGCCAAGGCCGCACGGGCCGCAGATTTGATCGTGTCTGCGAAAAGCCGTTGCTCGGCGGTTAAGGCCGTATTGCACAGCAAGTCCGCCATGCCGACAACGCCGCTTAAAGGCGTGGAAAGGTCGTGGGCGATATGGGCCAGAAAGGCGGCTGGGGTCACAGCGGTTGGGCATAAATCCAAAGCGATGGGGTCGCGGCGGGGTGTCATCGGCCTGCGGGCGACAAAAAGGGCATCAAGATGCGCCTTGGTCTTTTGATGCGCCAAAGGCCCCTGCGCCGTCAACAACCGCTCTGCCCAAGTCACTGCCTGCGCTACAAACGGGCCTTGCTGGTTGATCTGATCTGCCAGATTTTGCACCTGACGGCTCATTGTTTCTTTAAATGAGGCAATCTGTTGTCGCTTGGCGCAGCGTTCGCTTTGGGCCAGCCTGCGTTCCTGCCGCTCCAAGGTCAATTCTTCCATCAAATCCATCTCATACCGCGCCTGTCCTCGCCCCGAAGCCGCAGGCAATACCCCTCTGCGCCCCGCCCCTTACCGCCACAGTGGCGCATTAAAATGAATAAGGTCTTAACGCCGCCAAGGACCAAGAATCCTTGATCCAAAGGGGCGTTCGTGCCAATTTCATCCAAGGGTTTGCGGGAGCGTTTCGATGATAGGTTTGGCATCTCGCAGCATGGCTGTCTTGGTCTTTGGGCTGATGCTGGCAAGCACGGCCTTGGCGCAAAGCCAAAACTTGATCCCAGAGCGCCGCCTGACGTTGTCGCAGAACACCGACCTTCCGGGCGGGGATTTATCTTCGATCTTCGACACAAACCTAAACGCCTGTGAAACCGCGTGTCTGGCCAATACCTCTTGCGATGCGATGACGTTTAACACCGCCAATGGATCGTGCTTTTTGAAACAGGGGGCGGGTGATCCGGCCTATTTCGAAGGGGCCTATTCCGGATATGTCTTGCAAGCTGATGCGCGCGCCGAGGATTTGGCCCGCAAACGTCGTGCCGAGCTGATCTTTGTGCCGGATTGGGAAATTCTGGCCGCGCCCTTCCTCGCCGCCGATATGGCCAACCGCCATGTGACCGATGATTACACCGCCGAACAGCACATCACCTCTGCCCTTGAAATGGAGGCCAATGGCGATTTTGTCGCCGCTTTCCGCTATATGGGCGCTGCGCTGAACGTGGGGGACACGGCCGAGAATTGGTCAGAATATGCGCGGCTTTTGCTGCTGGCCGCCGATGGCGACCAAAGCAATGCGGCCATTTGGCGGGATGATGCCTACCATGCCACGATCAACGCCTATCTGCGCGCGGATGATCCGGCGCTTGAGCATTCGATTCTGGTGCAAATGGCTCAAGTGTTTGAGACGCTCGACCGAGGCCGCGATATGGTGCAGGCCCTGCGCTTGGCGCAAAGTTTGGTCGAGCGTGACGACACCGCCGCCCTGCTGGCCGATGCCGCCGGCAAATACGGCTTTCGCGTGCTTGACACCGATGTGCAAACCCAAACCGCCCGCCCGCGTGTCTGCGTCAGCTTCTCGGAAGACTTGGTGGCAACCGGTGTTGATTATTCCAGTTTCGTCAAACTGCCGGAGGCGGGGATGTCTGTCTCGCTTGAAGGCTCCCGGCAGTTGTGTGTCGAAGGCATCGATTTCGGCGCACGCCATCAGTTGACCTTCCGCAAGGGCCTGCCTGCCGCGACCGGAGAGGTCTTGGGCAAAAAGGTCACCATCTCGGCCTATATCCGCGACCGCGCGCCCAGTGTGCATTTCGCCGGACGAGGCTATGTTCTGCCACGCATGGGGTCGGCCTCTATTCCCGTGGTGACGGTGAACACGACCACGCTGGACCTTGAAGTGTGGAAAGTCACCGATCGCAACCTGCTGCGCGCCTTGCAAGACCAGTATTTCAACCAGCCGATGTATTCCTATCAAGAACAAGAGTTTGAAAGCAAATTGGCCACCAAGCTTTGGTCTGGCACGGCCACGGTCGGGGCCGATATGAACCAAGATATCACCACCCGTCTGCCCTTGGATGCGGCCATCGCAGGTCAGCCTGCGGGTATTTATGCCCTGCGCGCCACTGTGCCCAACGCAGACCCTTATGGTGTGGCGAGTTGGCAATGGTTTGTGGTGTCCGACCTTGGATTGGCCACGATGGATGGGGTCGATGGGCTGAATGTGTTTGTCCATGCCTTGGGCGATGCCACGGCCAAGGCCGGTGTCGAAGTTCAGCTTTTATCTTCGGCGAACGAAGTGCTGGCAACCGTTACCACCGATGCCCAAGGCCATGCTGTGTTTGAGCCGGGGTTTATGCGCGGCACGGGCAGCGCTGCGCCGGCCATGATCGTGGCGCGGGGTGGCGAAACCGATCAAGCCTTTCTATCCCTGACCGATCCTGAATTTGACCTGTCAGATCGCGGCGTTGAAGGGGCCGAGGCCCCGCCGCCGGTCGATGTGTTCCTGACCACCGATCGCGGCGCGTATCGTGTGGGTGAGACGGTTCACGCCACGGCCTTGACGCGCGATGCCAAACAGACGGCCATAACGGGTTTGCCGCTGACCGGCATTCTGACGCGGCCTGACGGGGTGGAATACATTCGCGCCTTAGCCGATGACGCGGGCGCGGGGGGGCATGTGTTTGACTTTCCCATTGCAGACAGCGCGCCGCGGGGGCGGTGGAACCTATCGGTTTATTCCGACCTTGATGCACCTGCGCTTAGGTCCAAGTCTTTCTTGGTCGAGGATTTTCTGCCCGAACGCATGGATGTGACCCTTGGCCTTGACGATGCGCCCCTGTCTTTGGGCGATGTGCCGCAGGTGTCGGTCGATGCAGCCTATCTTTTTGGCGCCCCCGCCCCCGATCTGGCGGTTGAGGGAGAGGTAATGGTGCGCGCCGCCGAAGGCTTGCAGGCTTGGCCCGGCTATCGATTTGGCAAGTTTGACACTGCCTTTGACGCGCAGATCAACGCCTTTGGCGGCCAGCGCACCGATGCTGCCGGCCATGCTGTGATCAACGCCGCCTTACCGCAGGTCAAAGACCCGCTGCGTCCGCTCGAGGCTGTCTTTGTCGCCCGCGTATCCGAAGGATCGGGCCGTCCAGTGGAGCGTAAGGTGACGAAAGTCTTGGCCCCCAGTGCCCCGATGATCGGCGTGAAGCCGGTGTTTGACGGCGTGGTGGCCGAGAATTCCGAGGCGCGCTTTAGCTTGGTGGGTGTCGGTCCCGCTGCCAAAGCCACCTCGATGCATGTGCATTGGACGCTGACGCGGATCGAAACGAATTACCAATGGTACCAGATCAATGGCAGTTGGGATTGGCAGCCCGTCACCAGCCGCACCCGCATGGGAGAAGGCGATGCAGACCTAACCGCCAGCGGTCCGGTGGAGATTACAGCGCCTGTCACTTGGGGCGAATATGAACTGTCCGTGGTGCAAACCGATGCGGGCGAGGCTGTGACCTCCGTCAAGTTCTATGCCGGTTGGTATGCGCCTGCCGATGTCACGGCGACCCCCGACACGCTGCAACTGTCGCTGGATAAGCCCAGCTACGCCGTGGGCGATACCGCCATGTTGCGCATCATGCCAAGGGCGGCGGGAACGGCGCTGGTGACTGTTTTGTCGAATGCCGTCGTCTCGCATTTTGAACTGCCCGTGGGGGTGGGGGAAAACTTGATCCCCGTGCCTGTCACGGATGATTGGGGCACAGGCGCTTATGTCACCGCCGCCGTGCTGCGCCCGATGGATGTGGCCGCTGGTCGCAACCCTGCCCGCGCCCTTGGGTTGGCCTATGCCAAGATTGACCCGGGCTCACGCGCCCTGACCACCACGATTGAAACGGCGGCCGAGGCTGCACCGCGCGGTCCGCTGGACATTGCGGTCAAGGTTGATGGTGTGGCTGCAGGCGATACGGCCTTTGTCACCGTTGCGGCAGTGGATGTGGGCATCTTGAACTTGACAGGCACCACCCCGCCTAATCCGCAGGGCCATTACTTTGGCCAGCGTAAGTTGGGCGTGGGCATCCGTGACATTTATGGGCGATTGATTGACGGGATGAACGGCGCGCAGGGCCAAGTTCGGTCTGGTGGCGATGCAGGGGCCAATGCGCGGTTACAAGCCTCGCCACCCACAGAAGAGCTGGTCGCCAATTTTGCAGGCCCTGTGCAAGTGGGTGCAGATGGCTATGCGCGGGTCAGCTTTGATCTGCCCGCCTTTAACGGCACGGTTAAAGTCATGGCCGTGGCGTGGAGCAATCGCGGCGTGGGCCAAGCCAATGCCGATGTTCTGGTGCGCGATCCGGTCGTGGTCACCGCCAGCCTACCGCGCTTTTTGCAACCGGGCGACCAAAGCCGTCTGCGGCTAGAGATTGTTCATGCCACCGGCCCTGCGGGGCGGATGGGGCTCAGCGTGACATCGGCGGGTTTGATCCTTGGGCAGGTGCCTGACAATGTGACGCTCGCTGTAAAAGGCACGCAAGTGGTCGAGGTTCCGGTAACCGCCGCTGCCTTGGGTCAGCAAACGATCGAAGTCACCCTGACCACGCCCAACGGCAAGGTCTTGACCAAGGATTTGACCTTGGCCGTGCAGGTCGGTGATCCGATGATCGCACAGGTCAGCCGGATTGATCTGGCCAAAGGGCAAAGCTTTACCTTTGACGAGAATGTCTTTGCGGGGCTGATGCCCGCCTCGGCCAAAGCGGTGATGGCGATTGGGCCAATTGCGCGCTTGAATGCGCCGGGGGTGATGGCCGCACTGGATGCCTATCCCAATGGCTGCACCGAACAGATCACCTCAAAGGCCCTGCCTTTGCTGTATTTTGACCAAGTGGCCCAAGCGTTGGACCTGCCCGGTGCCAAGGATAACAAGGGCCGCATCGCCCAAGCGATTGTGGCGGTGCTGGCCAATCAAGACGCCTCGGGCGCATTCGGGCTGTGGCAGCCTGTGTCGGGCGATATGTGGCTGGATGCCTATGTCACCGACTTTTTGTCGCGCGCCAAATCGCGTGGCTATGACGTGCCCGACCAAGCCTTTCGGCGCGCATTGGATAATCTGCGCAATCAGGTGAACTACTATGCCGATTTTGATACGGGCGGTGAACCCTTGGCCTATGCGCTGATGGTTCTGGCCCGTGAAGGGGCGGCAGTGATGGGCGATCTGCGCTATTACGCCGATGTGAAGGGCGATGCCTTTGCCACCCCCACCGCGATGGCTCAACTGGGCGCTGCCTTGGCCAGTTACGGCGATCAGCCCCGTGCGGATCGGATGTTTGCCAAGGCCGTGGCCCTGCTGGATGGCTTGCCAACCCGCGAAGACCAAATCCTGCGGGCAGATTATGGCACGCCTTTGCGCGATGCCGCTGCGGTGTTGGCTTTGGGCGCGGAATCTGGGTCCAACACCATCGACATCGATGCGCTGGTGGGCCGCATCGCGACCGACGGTGTTCTGTCAACGCAAGAGGCGACATGGTCGCTGCTGGCGACCCATGCCATCATCGAGAGCGATGGGAATGCCGGCATCAGCTTTGATGGCGCAGCTGCTATGGAACCCTTGGTCAAAGTGCTTGATGCCAACCTGACTGATCCGGTCGTGGTGACAAACGAGGGGCCAGATACCACCATCACGCTGACCACTCTTGGCGTGCCGACCGATCCGGTCGTGGCGGGCGGCAATGGCTATGCCATCACCCGCACCGCCTATACGCTTGATGGACAACCGGCCCAGTGGGATGGGGCGACTGTCGGTCAAAGGCTGCTCGTTGTGTTGGAAGTCACCCCCTTTGGGCGGGGCGAGGCGCGCTTGATGGTCACCGACCCGCTGCCCGCAGGCTATGAGATTGACAACCCCAACCTGATGCTGGCCGGCGCCGTTCCCGCGCTTGATTTCTTGAACCTGACGACCGAGGCTACCCATGTCGAATTCCGCCAAGACCGCTTTGTCGCGGCGGTGGAACGCAGGGACAGCGGCAGCTTCCGCTTGGCCTATATCGTGCGGGCCGTGTCACCGGGGGTCTATCACCAGCCCGCTGCCTCGGTTCAGGATATGTACCGCCCTGACCTGACAGCCCACACCGACGCGGGCACCGTCACCGTTGCTCCGTGACGCGGGCGAGGGGCCTTTTTTCGGTGGCGGCGGGCCTTTGGCTTGCCGCTTTTGCCCGCGACGGGGTCGACCGGTGGATCGACGCAACAGTGCTGCCATCGCTTTCTCCCGCCATTAGCCAAGAGGTGGTGGACCGCAATGGCGTGCTTTTGCGTGCCTATACGGTGGACGATGGGCGCTGGCGCTTGGGGGTGGATGGGGGGCAGGTTGACCCGTTCTTCATCGCTCTGCTGCTAGATTATGAAGATAAGCGCTTTTACCAACACCACGGCGTTGACCCTGTGGCGCTGTTGCGTGCCGTGGGGCAGGCGGTTTGGAACGGGCGGGTCGTCTCGGGTGGGTCGACCCTGACGATGCAAGTGGCGCGGTTGCTGGAAGGGTCGGGCACCGGGCGGGTGGCGGGCAAGTTGCGGCAGATCAGGCTTGCCTTTGCCTTGGAAAGGCATCTGACCAAGGACCAGATCTTGCAACTTTACCTGCTGCTCTCGCCTTATGGCGGCAATGTTGAAGGCGTGCGCGCAGCCAGCCTTGCCTATTTCGCCAAAGAGCCCCGCCGCCTGACCGTGGCCGAGGCGGCCTTGCTGGTGGCCATTCCCCAAAGCCCCGAAACCCGCCGCCCGGATCGCAGTGCGTTGGCCCAAGTGGCGCGCAACCTTGTGCTGGACCGTGCGCTGCGCGATGGCTTGATCGACGCCGATCAGGTGCGTGCAGCTGAAGGAGAGGCCGTGCCCACAGCCCGCGCCACCTTTCCCGCCCTTGCACCCCACCTGTCAGACCGCGTGGTGGCCGAAGCGCCACAGGTTAGTCGCCATGTCACCACGCTGGACAAGGGCCTGCAAACGGCCCTTGAAAAGCTGGCGGATTTGGCGGTGCAGGGCTTGGGCGACCGGATGCAGGTGGCGATCGTGGTGGCCGATCATGGCACGGGGGAAGTCTTAGCCTCGGTCGGGTCGGCGCAGTATACGGGCGGGGAACGGTTGGGCTTTGTCGATATGACGCGCGCCCTACGCTCGCCCGGATCAACGCTGAAACCGCTGATCTATGGGCTGGCGTTTGATGAAGGGTTGGCCCACCCCGAAACGCTGATCGACGACAGGCCCACCGATTTCAACGGCTACCGCCCGCAGAACTTTGACCGAATGTTTCGCGGAGAGGTCCGTGTGCGCGATGCGCTGCAAATGTCGCTCAACATTCCGGTGGTGGCGCTGACCGATGCGCTGGGGCCTGCCAAGCTGTTGCAGGCGATGGACCGTGCGCAGATGAAAACCGCGCTACCGGTGGGCCAGCCCGGATTGGCGGTGGCGCTGGGCGGCATTGGGGTGACGCTGGAAGATATGGTGCAGCTTTACGCCGCCATCGCGCGCGGCGGCGTGGTGCGCCCGCTGACGCATCGCTTTGGCCCGCCATTGGCCGACGGGCAGCGGGTGATGACGCGGGTCGCGGCTTGGCAGGTGGGGGATATTCTGGCGGGCCTTGCCCCGCCCCCCGGCGCCCCCTCGAACCGTTTGGCCTATAAGACGGGCACGTCTTATGGCCACCGTGACGCTTGGGCACTTGGGTTTGATGGCAAGCACGTCATCGGCGTTTGGATGGGCCGAGCTGATGGCACACCCGTGCCGGGGGCCTTTGGCGCAGATCTCGCAGCGCCCCTCTTGTTCGAAGCCTTCGCTCGCCTGAAACCCGCGCTTGCCCCGCAACCCCCGCCACCGGCTGACACGCTGATGCTGGCCAATGCGCAACTGCCCCAACCCTTGCGGCATTTTCGCAGCCGAGATGCCGCCTTTGCCGCCGATGCCGAGGCACCTGAAGTGGCCTTTCCCCCCGATGGCGCAGAGGTAGAACTGCTGCCCGAAGGGCTGATGGTGCAAGTGTCTGGCGGCACGGCCCCCTTTACTTGGCTGGCCAATGGCGCACCGATACTTGGCGCGCAGCAAGACACCACCGCCATGCTGCCCGCTTTAGGGCGCGGGTTTATAACCCTGTCGGTGATTGATGCCGAGGGGCGTTCCGCCCGCACGCGCGTGCGGCTGCGCTAAGGCGTGGTTGACCTTGTGCCTTGGGCCAGATAGCCGATAAGAGCCATATTTCAGGACCGTTCCCATGCCCGCCGCACCTAAGTCCCTTCTTTTTCTGTCGGGTCTGTCGACCCTGTTCATCGTGGGGGCGGGATCGGCCATTTTGGGCCTTGCCGTGCCGGTTTATGAACATCAATTCCAGCTGTCCACCGCCACATCGGGTTTGCTTGTGTCGACCGTTTGGATCGGCTGTTTGACAGGCGTCTTGACCATGTATTTCAAGGGCGCACAGATCAAACCGCGCCCGCCTTTGGCCTTGCTTGCGATTGGATCGATGCTACTCGCTGTGGCTCCGGCTTTTTGGGTGGCGCTGCTGGGGGCTTTGACCTTTGGCATAGGCTATGGGGTGATCGCGGCGCTGTTTAACGCGCGCGTGCTTTACGCCTATGGCGCGCAGGGGGCATCGCGCATCGGGATGTTGAACGTCCTCTACTCAGTTGGGGCAATCGTGGCCCCCTACGGCTTTACACTCATGGGGGCCAGCCTGCTGCCAGTGTTTTGGGCCATGGCGGGCCTCTCTGCCTTGACGTGGGTCTTTTGTGGTCCCGTTGGGTTGGCGGGGCTGTCCGCCCCACAGGCCCAAGGGCGTGGCTTTAAGCTGCACTGGCCGATCCTGGCCTTGGGTCTGCTGTCGGTCGGGATCGAGGCGAGCTTGGTGGGGCTTGGCCCCTCGGCGCTGAACCGCGCAGGCCTGAGTGCACAGCGCGCGGCAGAGCTTTTGTCGCTGTTTTTTGTCGCAGCCTTGGCAGCGCGCATTATGCTTGTGCTGGTCGCGCATCGTTTTGCAGATTTCGCGATCTTTGTCTTTGCGATGGGCTGGGCGGCCCTATGTGCCCTTGGAGCAGCCCTGATCAGCCCGGCACTGTTCTTTCCGCCCTTGGGCATTTCGGCGGGGCTCTTTTTTCAAGGGATCTATGTCACAGCCACCCGTAAGATGGGCGATGATCCGAGGGTGTCGCCGGTGATCCTTGCCTTGGGTCAAGTGGGGGCGATCCTGTCTCCGCTGTTTTATACGCAGTTTATGGACCCAATGGGCAGCCATGGTTTCTTCTGGCTAGTAACTGGGGTGGCAGCGGTGGCTTTCGTCTTCAGCGCCATGTCCTACCGCGCGATGATGCGCTGATCAGGCGGGCAGCAAGGGCAAGCGGCCTGCATCGGTCAGAAGGAACGCTCGCCGCCCTTCGATCACGGCGGCGGAAAGGGGGCCACCGTAGGCGGCAGAGCTGTCAAGGTTTAGGCGGTTGCCGTAGTGGGTGGCGTGATCAAGGGCTGTGTGGCCATGTACCACCAAAGCGCCGTGATCGCGGGGGTCTTCAAGAAAGTCTTTGCGTATCCAGACCAGATCATCCTCGGCCTGATCTTTCAGCGCGATACCGGGGCGGATGCCTGCGTGCACAAAAAGCGCCTGTTCGGCCGCAAAACTGGTGGGGCGGCTTTCCAAAAAACGCAGATGGTCGGGCGGCACTGCGGCAATCGCATC
>CAMAYO010000083.1 GCA_945862465.1 Pseudorhodobacter antarcticus
CTTCCAAACTTCCATTTCCACCTCAACGTCGACAAAGGCATAGCCCCGCGAAAGGTTGCCTTCGGCCTCAGTGATCAACCTGTTCAGCACGGGCAAATCGGGCGCGGCCTTTATGATGCACCGCTCTTGCGGGGTGGCACAGGCCATCACGGCCAGCAGAAATGGGGCGGCAAGATAGGGCTTCATCGGTATCTCCTGTAACGCTGTCACTTTACGCCGCAGAATCTTGGTTTGAAAGGCAGGCGTGCGTTGAGCGGCACAGAACTTCCTGCTAGCACTGTTGTGTTGCGATGGAGCCACCGATGACTGACCTATTCGACGACCGTAAAACCCGCGCTGCTGCTTGGTTTCGCACTCTGCGCGACCAGATCGTCGCCGCCTTTGAGGCGATCGAGGATGATTTTGGCGGCCCCGCCCCTGCTGGCCGGTTCGAGGTGACGCCCACCACCCGCCCCGATGGCGGCGGTGGGTTGATGAGCGTGATGCGCGGGGGCCGTGTGTTTGAAAAGATCGGCGTCAATGTCTCGGCCGTGCATGGCACTTTGGCGGAACGCGCGCAGAAGGCTATGGCCGCGCGGGGCGTGCCGGGGATGGATAAGGACCCGCGGTTTTGGGCCTCGGGCATCAGCCTTGTGGCGCATATGCAAAACCCCCATGCCCCCGCCATTCACCTGAACACCCGGATGTTCTGGACCCCTCATGCCGCTTGGTTTGGTGGCGGAACTGATCTGAACCCTTGCATCGAATATGCCGCCGACACGCAGCATTTCCACGCTACGCTGCAAGCCGCCTGTGATGGGCACAACCCGGATTACTACCAACGCTTCAAGGCTTGGGCGGATGAGTATTTCTATATCCCCCACCGCAACCGTGCGCGCGGTGTGGGCGGGATTTTCTATGACGATCTCGCCACAGGCGACTGGGAGGCCGACTTTGCCTTTACCCAATCCGTGGGCCGCGCCTTCTTGCCGGCCTATCTGCCGCTGACCCGCGCGCGGATGGCCAGCACCTTCACCGAGGCTGACCGCGAGGTTCAATTGATCCACCGTGGTCTTTATGCCGAATACAACCTTGTCTATGATCGTGGCACCAAGTTTGGCCTAGAAACCGGCCACGATGCCAACGCTGTCTTGATGAGCCTGCCGCCGGTTGCCAAATGGACTTAGGGGGGGACGTCAAACGCGAAATCCCCGCCTTTAAACTGGCGCTGCAATTTCTAACCCGCCTGCCTGTCACCGCCGCCTTTTCTGACGCAGCGATGCGCCAAAGCCCGCGTTGGTATCCGGCGGTTGGGCTGGTGGTTGGGGCCGTGGCGGGGCTGGTTTTTGTGCTGGGCAACCTGCTTTTGACAGCGCAGTTGGCGGTCTTTCTGGCGGTGGCTGCGGCCGCCGTCGTCACAGGTGCTTTGCACGAAGACGGTTTTGCCGATGCCTGCGACGGTTTGGGCGGCGTGCGCCCGAAAGAGCGCGTGCTAGAGATTATGCGCGACAGCCGAATTGGCGCTTATGGCGTGATTGGGTTGATCTTTATGATCGGCACCAAGGGCTTGGCCTTGTCTGCCATGCCCGCAACCGATGTGTTTCTTGTGCTGATTGCGGGGCATACGGCCAGTAGGGCGGCTATGGTGTGGGTCATGGCCTCATCCGACTATGTGCGCGAAAAGGGCGCGGGGTCGGCTGTGGCGGGGGGGATCGACCGCGCAGCGCTGATCGTGGCGCTGATCACAACCGGCTTGGCGTTTCTGCCCTTGGTGTTTTGCATGCGGCTGGAAGCCATCTTTTGCGGCCTTGTGGGCCTTGTGCTGGCCCACTATCTGATGCGCCGCTGGTATGAACCGCGCTTGGGCGGCTATACCGGCGATTGTCTGGGCGCTGTACAGCAATGCAGCGAGGTGGGCTTTTATCTGGGGCTTTTGGTGGTCATCGGGGCTTAAGGTCTGCGTTTGGCATCCGCTAGCACCAAAGCGCCAGCGCCTGCCAAAGTGACAGCTGCCGCCAAAACTGCAGCTAGGGTATATCCCGACAGGCTGGTCCCCATGGCAAAGCTGCCTGCAGCCAACCCATCCCCCACCACCTTCATCAGCGCCATCAGCGCCGCCGCCGTTCCAGGCCGTTCGGAGAGTTGATCTTGCAGATAGACTATGGGCAGCGTCAACGTCAGCGCCCCGCCCGCCGCCCCTGGGATCAGCAGCAGCCATAGAAAGGGAGAGTTTGCCAGAAGCGGAATGCCCACCAGATGCACCACGTACAGCACCGTGCCAATGGCGATCAAGTTCGCCCGTTTCCAGCGTGGCAACAGCGGAAGGGCCAGCATAAACGGCACCTCTAGCCCCGCCACAAGACCGGCATAAAGCGCTGCGTGCCCGCCCGTGCCTGTGGCGGGCGTCAGCGCCAGCCCCATCACCGCCCAATAGGCCGTACCCCCCGCCGACACAGCGCCCAAAGCCAAGATGCGCAGCGCAAGGGCGGGGTTTGCCACCTCAGCCAAGGCGGCGCGCAGCGACAGGCCCGAGGGCGCATCGCGGCCTTCCATCGCGCCCTTTGTGGGCCAGCGCGCCCATATCATGCCCATCATGGCCACGCTGAGCGCCAAAGCCACCGGATAAATCGCCATGACAGGTACGCCCCGCGCAAAGGCCAGCGACCAAAGGGGTAAGATCACCACAAAGGGCAGCGCCAAAAGGGCGCGGATCGTGGCTTGAATACCATCGCGCTGCGCAGGGGGCAGGGTGGCTGTGGCAAGCCGTGCTTGGGCGAAAAGCTGGCCGAACAGGCTGTTGGCGGGCAAAAGCAGGGCATGGGCCAGCACAAAGCTGATCGTCGAAGGCAAAAAAGTCATGGCAAGCACACCCGCCACGACCACCCCGCCCGAAAACAACGCAATCTCGCGTCGATTGGCGGTTTGGTCGGCGCGGATGCCCGAATACAGCGCCGCCGCCACTGACACGAGGGTCGAGGTGACCATGACAGCGGCATAGCCCGCATCGCCCAAGCCAAAGGCCCGCACCGCCAGAACTGATACAAAAGGCCCAAAGGTGCACATCAGCGCGCCCTGCAGCGCCATTAGCCCTGCGACCATTCGCAGAACCGGATCGCGCCAGATCAGGGCAAAGGGCGGCACGCTAGGCCTTATCCGCAAACAGGTTCACACGGTCAGCCCAATACAGACCGCCCGCCCCGATCAGGCTGCACACAACCCCCGTAACCGCCACGGTTTCAAACCCGCCCACATGCGCTGTGGCGGCAAAGACGCCTGCAGTCAAAATATCGGACACCAGTTTTTGCACGGCCAGCATGGCGGCAGCGGTGCCGGGCCGCTCGCGCAACAGGTCTTGATAATAGGTGATGGGGGCTGTGATCACCATGGCCCCGCCCACCCCGCCAAACAGCGGCATGATCCACAAAAGCGGCGATTCCGACAGCATAGGCAGGGCCAAAAGATGCAGCCCGTATAACACAGTGCCGATCGCCAGCATTGTCGATTTCGGCACAGCGCGCGCCAGACGCGGCAAGATCAGCATGGCAGGCACCTCCCACCCTGCCAGCATGCCAACGTAAAGCGCCACATCCGAAGGCCCGCGCAGCGGCGATGCGTCAAAGATGAGCGAGATCAGCACCATATACAGCGTGCCCGAAGAGGCGATGGCCCCGATAAACAGCACGCGCACCGCGACCCTAGGCTTCACAATCTCGGCCAAGGCATCGCGCAGGCGCATACCCGAACGCGGGTCGGCCCAAGGGGTTTGCCCGTCTTTGGGCCAGCCAAACACGATCAATCCCAAAAGCCCCAAACTGGCTATGCCGCCGCTGACAAAAACCGCCATCTCTGACAGGCCATAGCCAAAGGCAAAGGTCCAAAAGATCAGCATCGACAGAAAGCTGAACGACAGGGCCGCGCGGATCACCCCCAGAATGCCATCGCGGTTGGCCCCCTCATCCGGGCTGGCCAATCGGGCTAGGGCGAACAACTGGCCATACATGCTTGAGGCCATGGGCAGCAAAACGCCCAAGCAAAGCACCAGCGCCCAGATGCCTGGAAAGGCCAATATCAGACCTATGCCAATCGTGCTGCACAGGGTTGTGCCAATGGCAATCACGCGTCTGTGGCCGAACTGGTCGCCCAAAATTCCCAGAACCACCGAAGAGACAACAGCGATCACCGAAGCCAAGGCCAGCATCAGCGAGAAGGCGGGTTTGCTCATCCCGAACCGCTCAATCGCGATCAGCGATTGGTAGGGATAGACCGAAGCATTAAGCCCCCCAAGCACCAAAAGGGCTGTGGCGATCAACCGCAGCGTGGGGTGGCGCAGAACAAGGCGAATAGGGGTCATGGGCTGCTCCAGCGACGCTGCGATACCGCTAACGAGGCGCAGACGCGATGTCCAGAGACGGGCTGCGACACGATATGTCGCGAACCTGACATCTTGGCGCCAAAGCCTAAGCTAGCGTGGCGCCAATTCAATGAGGCCGCTATGGACGCAGATTATATCATCGTAGGCTCTGGCTCTGCCGGATCTGTTCTGGCCAACAGGCTTTCGGAATCGGGCAAACATCGGGTCGTGGTGCTGGAAGCGGGCGGCACGGACCGCCGGTTTTATGTGCATCTGCCCTTGGGCTACGGCAAGCTGTTTTACGACCCCAAGGTCAACTGGATGTATAGCACCCAGCCGGATCCCGGCCTTGCAGGATCAGCCGATCACTGGCCGCGCGGCAAGATTTTGGGTGGGTCGTCATCCATCAACGCGATGGTCTATATTCGCGGCAACCGTGCCGATTATGACGAATGGGGGCAAGCGGCCCCCGGTTGGGGCTGGGACCAAGTTCTGCCCGCCTTTCGCGCGATGGAGGATAATGAGGCCGGCTCCGACGATTATCGCGGCGCGGGGGGGCCTTTGTTCATTTCTGAAAACCGCCGTGGTTTGCACTGGCTGGTCGAAGATTACATCGCCGCGGCCGGCGAGGCGGGTTTGCCCTATACCCCCGATTTCAACGGGCAAACCCAAGAGGGTGCTGGCAACTATCAGATGACGATCAAAGGCGGGCGGCGCAATTCGGCGGCGCGCGCCTTTCTGCGGCCCGCGATGAAGCGCAAGAACCTGCAGGTGATCACCAAAGCCATGGTGACCCGCGTGTTGTTCGAAGGCACCAAGGCCGTGGGCGTGGAATACCAGCGCGGTGGGGAAACCTTGCAGCTTAAGGGGGCCGAGGTGATCTTGGCGGGCGGGGCCATCAACTCGCCGCAACTGTTGCAACTGTCGGGCATTGGGCCAGCGGGCTTGTTGCAGGACATGGGCGTGCCGGTTGTGGTCGATAACCCCAATGTCGGTGATCATCTCAACGACCATCAGGGCATCAACTACACATGGCGGATGAAGGTTGCGACCTATAATGGCATTCTGCGGCCGTGGTGGGGCAAGGCTTGGGTGGCGGCGCATTATGCGTTGTTGCGCGGCGGGCCCTTGGCCAAGTCGATCAACCATGCGGGCGGCTTTTTCCGCACCAGCCCAGATCTGACACGACCGAATATGCAATTGTATTTTCAGGCCTTTTCCACCCTGCTACCCAAACCGGGTGAGCGGCCTTTGCTAACGCCCGACCCGTTTCAGGGCCTATCCATCGGCCTGTCAAACTGCCGCCCCACCAGCCGAGGCAACATAAGGTTGCAAAGCCCCGATCCGTTCCAGCACCCCACGATCGTGGCCAACGCGTTTTCCACCCAGCACGATGTTGATGAAATGCTGCTGGCGGTGAAGTTCCTGCGCAAAATCGCCAGCCAACCCAGCTTTTCGCGCTGGATCGAAGAAGAGCTGCGCCCCGGCCCGCAGATGCACAGCGATGACGACCTGATCGCCGATTTCCGCGCCCGTTCTGGCACGGTGTATCACCCGTCTTGCACCTGCCGGATGGGGGCTGATCCGGCCACCTCGGTGCTGGATGCGCGGTTGCGGGTGCGCGGAGTGCAGGGGTTGCGGGTGTGCGACGCTTCGGCCTTCCCCAACCTGATCGCGGGCAATACCAATGCTCCCGCCATGATGATGGGCTGGCGCGGGGCCGAACTGATCTTGGAAGACGCCCGCTAGGCTAGGCCCAACAGCGCGGGCAGGTCGAACATACTGGCGAAGGGCTGCGCCCCTTCGGCCACAAGCCCTGCACTTCCATGCGGCGCATACCCCATGCAGCGCATTCCGGCGGCTTTCGCCGCCCGCGCGCCTGTGGCGCTATCTTCCACCACCACGCAAGTGGCAGGATCAGCCGCCATCGACTTGGCCGCGTGCAAGAACACATCGGGATAGGGTTTCGGGCGTGGCATGTCTTGCCCCGAAAAAATCCGCCCGCCAAAGCGTGCTATCAGCCCCGCGTGTTGGCCCAAGGTGATCTGCATCTTGCGCGGGCTGCCATTGGACCCGATGGCATAGGGAATGCCTGCCGCATCCAGCGCATCCAGAAACGTCAGAACCCCAGTCACCAAGGGCGCGCCCTGTTCTAGCCGCGCATAAAGGCGGGCGTAAAAGTCGTCGTTCCAAGCTTCGGGCAGGTCAGCGCCAAGAGTGCGGGCCTTATCGGCAACCCCCGCCAGCGTCATCCCGATCAGAGCGCGTTCCAGCGCGGGGCGTGGCATGGTTAGGCCGTGGGCGCGTAGGTCGGCCGTCAGCAGATCAAAGGCGATGCCCTCGGAATCCACCAACACGCCGTCACAATCAAAAATCACAGCCTTTGGCGTCATGGTTGCGGTTCCAACAGGGTCACCCATGTGTCGCCATAGCGCCTTTGGTCCAGCAGGGCAAAGCCTAGCGGCGGGGCGGGGGGGGTGCCTTCTTCCCAAACAATGATGGCATCGGGGGCGATCCAGCCTTGGGCCTTGGCGCTTTGCAAGGCGGCTTCGCCTAAGGCCTTGCCATAGGGCGGGTCCAGAAAGACCAAGGAAAAGGGGGCGGGGGCGGGGGGAAGTTTGGTCGCATCGCGCTGCATAAGCGCGACTTGGCCCTGCACCCGCATCTTGGCGATGTTCTGGCCAATCAGGCTTTGCGCGGTGCGGCCATTTTCGACCAAGGTGGCCGAGATTGCGCCCCGCGACACCGCCTCTAGCCCCAGCGCCCCCGTTCCCGCAAACAGGTCAAGCACCACCCGCCCGGTCACCAAATCGCCGTGGCGGCCATTGATCAGCAGGTTAAAGATCGCCTCGCGCACGCGGTCTGACGTGGGGCGCAAATGCGCCTTGGGGTCGCCTGCGCCCACTTCGGCCAAATGCAAGCCACGCCATTGGCCGCCGATAATCCTCATGCCTTCAGCAGGGCTTTCAGGTCGGTGGCGGGGTTGGCGACCTGTGCCATGTCAGGGGTGCGGCCAGATTCGATCAGGCGCTTGCCCACCATATAGGCGCGGCTGTCGTTCATCGCATCCACGGCAATCAAAGCGCCCGCCTTCAGATACCAAAAGCTAACAGCATCGCCGACGGGACCACGCGTGACGATCTGGTCATAGCCAGTGTTCAGCCCTGCGATTTGCAGCTTGGTGTCGTATTGGTCTGACCAGAACCAAGGCGCTGGCACATAATCACGCCCCGCACCCATGATGTTTTCCGCCACCAGTTCGGCGTGGTCGATGGCATGGCCCACCGATTCCAACCGCGCTTGCGCGCCGTTCAGCGGAAAGCTGGCGCAATCGCCTGAGGCCCAAACGTTGGCGGCCGAGGTGCGGCCCTGCGCGTCGGTGCGAATGCCGTTGTCGATGGCGATGCCAGCGGCGGCGGCTTCGGCGGTGTTGGGGGTGATGCCCACGCCGGCAATCACGAAATCGGCGGCCAATTCGCGGCCATCTTTCAGGCGCACGCCGGTGACACGGGTATCACCCAACAACCGATCCAAGCCGGTCGATTCCATGATCACAGCCCCGTGGTCTTCATGCAACTTACGGAAATAGCTGGATGTTTCCGGCGCTGCCACCCGCTGCAAGATGCGCGGGGCCATTTCGATCACGCTCACCTCTAGCCCCAGCTTGCGGCCCACGGCGGCGGCTTCCAGCCCGATATAGCCGCCCCCGATGATCACCAAGCGCCGCCCAGCGACAAACTCTGGCCGCATCGCATCCACATCGGCCAAGCTGCGCACGACATACACGCCCGCCAAATCGCCGCCAACATCGGCGGGCAAACGGCGCGGGGTGGACCCAGTGGTCAAGATCAGTGCGTCATAGCCCAGCACCTCGTCGCCCACGCGCACCGTCTGCGCTGTGGTGTCGATGGCACTGACCGCAGCGCCCAGTTTCAGGGTGATCTGCGCTTCGTCCCAAAACTCTGGCGCGCGCAGCCATAGGCGCGCTTCCTCCATCTCGCCCAACAAATAGGCCTTTGACAGCGGCGGGCGTTGATAGGGCGGTGCAGCTTCGGCCCCGATCAGGGTGATGGAACCCGCATAGCCCAAGGCCCGCAACTTGGCGGCGGCCGCAGCCCCCGCTTGCCCAGCCCCTACGATCACCACCTGTTGCATCATTCCCCCACTGGTCGAATATCCACGGCCAGCCTATATCTGGCTTTCAACGAAACGCAACGCGCGAGGGTTCAAGAATGACGATAACAGTGGGCGATAAAGTTCCAGCAGGTGTCCTGATGGTGGCAGGCGGTGACGGGATCAGCGACATTTCCATGGCCGAACGCTTGGCGGGCAAATCGGTGGTGATTTTTGGCTTGCCGGGGGCCTATACCAGCACCTGCTCCACAGCCCATGTGCCCTCGTTCATCCGCACGATGGATAAGTTCAAGGCCAAGGGCGTGGCAGAGATTATCTGCGTGTCGGTCAACGACGCTTTTGTGATGAAAGCCTGGGGCGATGCCACGGGGGCCAATACGGCGGGCATCGTGATGGCGTCTGATCCGGATGCGTCGTTCACCCAAGCGCTGGGCCTAGACTTTGCCGCTGGCTTTGTGCGCGGCGCGCCCCGGTCGCTGCGCTATGCGCTGCTGGCGGTGGACGGTGTGGTCAAGGTGCTGAATGTCGAGGATAATCCGGGCGCCTGTTCGATCTCGGCCGGTGAAGGCCTGCTGGACGCGATGTAAGCCAAGGCTGGTGCTGCAATAGAAAAGGGCGGGCAAATGCCCGCCCTTTCCGTTAGGTTTGGGTGGATTAGAACGAGAAGTTGATACCGATGTCGAAATTGTTCGACGTTTCGGTGGTGTAGGTCGCGCCCACCACGGAATTACCGACAACTTCAGCGGCCGTATAGGTTGCCGTATCCACCGCAGCCCAGCCAGCGGACAAGGTCGCGCCAGTGCCAAGTGCATAGGCTGCGCCAATGCCGTAGCGGCTAACAGTTGGGTTGCCGTCAGTCAGATCGCCCGAATCTATTGACGTTGTCAGGCTGTAAGCGGTCAGCGTGATTGCATCCATCGTGTGCGAAACCGACATGCCCATGCTGGTGGCAGTCGCCGTCGTGTCAACATCTACGTTCGTGCTTGAGCCGACAACAGACATAGACTTGTCCTGATAGATCGCCTTGATCGTCGTGGCACCCATCACATAGGTCGCAGAAGCCGAGGTGTCGGTTGTCGACACAGCCCCAGACGCCAATTCAGTTGAGGTGCTGGTCATTTCCACTGGCACGTCCGTGAAAGTTCCGTCAGCCTGTCCTGAACCCAAAGCCAAGGTCAAGCCGCCCGTGGTGTAAGCGACGCCCACGCCATAAGAAGAGTTGCCGCCATCGGTCAACTGACCCGACGATACAGCCAAGGTCAGACCATTGGCCGAATAGGTATACAAAACCCGCGCCGAAGCGCCGGTGTCATCCTCATTCAGGCCCAACACCCCGCCGTCAGCAGCGTAGCTGATCGAGTTGCCAGAGCCGAGATACTCGTACCCAACCGATGCCAGTTGCCCCACAGCCGTGCTATCACCGCTGCCAAGGTCGTAACCGTCACCCATCTCGATTTTGCCAAAAGCGCCCGAGATGTAGACAGATCCTGCGTTGCCAGCCTCTGCGTCAACGGCATTGTCCGCACGGAAAGAGCCGCCGAATTCCAAACCGCCTGCGGTCTTGCCCGATCCGGTGAAGGTCACACGAATGCGGTTATCAAAATTCGTCACGCCGTCGTAGGATGTAACACCCATACGCGCGTCACCCGAGACAGACACGTCAGCCGCAGCATAGCTTGCGACCGAGGCCAGTATCGTCGTGGCAAAAAGCATCTTTTTCATCGTAGACCCATTTTGATTCGAAGGTTGACTCAAATCGCAAGTTCGGTTTGAGAATGCTCAAATTTCATCCGAGGGCGGTGTCAATGTCATCAAAATGCCATTCCAATTTCATATAATTGTCGCCTTTGGTGCAAAAAAGACACTCTTTTGCCACAATGTCGCATAAAAAGAGCAAGCCGAAAAACTAACGAGCAGAGAGTGCTTGCCTGCACCATCTGCTGAGCCGCTAAGGCCGGTCGCAAACTCTGCGCTAACGCCACGCCAGAAAACAAAGGGCAGGCTTGCGCCCGCCCTTTGCCGTAAGTTCAGATTAGAACGACAGGCTCAAGCCGAGGTCGAACTTGTCGACGCCAACGCTCGAAGCGGTGTACTTCTGAAGCTCGCCTGCAGTGCCAGCAGTGGTAATTGCAGTGGCAGTAAGTGCGTCAACAGTTGCCCAACCGCCAACGACGCTTGCGCCGCCGCCCAGGTCGTAGCCGAAGCCAACGCCATAGCGGGATACTGTGGGATTGTCAGCCGACAGGGCATCTGCGATGTCCAATTCGGTCGAGACGGCATAGGCAGTCAACGACAGCGCGTCAATCTTGTGCACAACCGACATACCCATGCTGGTAGCCGTTGTCGAAATCGACGTTGCTGCCAGTGCAGGAAGAGCGGCCGTTGCAGCCTGGGCGGCGATAGATGCGTCCACGGTCTTGGCTTGGTAGATGGCCTTAACAGTGGTTGCGCCCATCACGTAAGATGCCGACAAGGACAGATCAGTTACGGACGAATCGGCGGCTGCCGAGATCGTGGTGTAAGCTGCTGCTGGAGCGCCAGTTGCCGTACCGTAGCTCTTCAGCGCCGAAAGCGAACCGCCGTCAACAAGACCATAGCCCAGGCCAATGGTCATCGCGCCAGAGGTGTACGAACCACCGATACCGTAAGCGGTTGCGCCGCCATCGGTCAGCTGAGCCGACGACGCGTTAACCGTCAAAGCACCGGCGGAGTAGGTGTACAGCACGCGTGCGCCACCTGCATCAGTGAAGGTGCCCGGCGCGCCGCCGTCGCCACCAGCGTCAGCTGCGTAGCTGATCGAGTTGCCCGAACCCAGACCCGTGTAGCCGACCGAAGCCAACTGACCGACCGAAGCGGCGTCGCCCGAGTCAACCGAACCCATGGTCACTTTGCCGAAAGCGCCCGAGATGAAGACTGAACCCTTGGTGCCGGCAGATTCTGCCGTTGCAGCTTCGTGCGCGCGGAACGAACCGCCGAACGACAGGCCGCCATCAGTGGTACCCGAACCGGAGAACTTGATACGCATACGGTTCGAGAAGGTCATCACGCCGTCCGACGAAACAACGCCCATACGGCCGTCGCCCGAAACCGACACGTCTGCAGCTGCGAAGCCGGCGGACATGGCCAGCACGG
>CAMAYO010000084.1 GCA_945862465.1 Pseudorhodobacter antarcticus
GTGTCAGGGTCGGATTGCAGGATGTCTTCGCCTTGACAGTACAGGCCCTTGAACGTGCCCTCAACCGCCGCATCCAGCATATTGGGGATGCGTAGGCCAGGTTCGTCATCAATCTGCACGCCCCAGATTTTCTCGAAGATGTCGCGCACGGCTTCGCCCTTCACATGGCGGTAGCCGGGCAGTTCATGCGGGAAAGAGCCCATATCGCACGAGCCTTGCACGTTGTTCTGCCCACGCAGCGGGTTCACACCCACACCGGGGCGGCCGATATTGCCCGTCATCATCGCCAAGTTGGCAATGCCGATGACGGTGGTCGAGCCTTGGGAGTGTTCTGTCACGCCCAGCCCGTAATAGATCGCACCGTTTCCGCCACGCGCATAAAGGCGGGCCGCTGCGCGCACTTCATCGGCCTTAACGCCCGTCAACAACTGCACCGCTTCGGGCGAGTTCTTGGGCTGGCTGACAAATTCGACATAGTCTTGGAACTCATCCCAATCGCAGCGGTTGCGGATGAAATCTTCGTCAAACAGGCCCTCGGTCACGATCACATGGGCCAAGGCGGTGATGATCGCCACGTTGGTGCCCGGTGTAAGTGCCAAGTGGTGCTCTGCCTTGATATGCGGGCTTTCCACCATTTCGGTACGGCGCGGATCAATCACGATCAGCTTGGCCCCTTGACGCAGGCGCTTTTTCAAGCGGCTGGCGAAGACAGGGTGGCCTGCGACCGGATTGGCCCCGATCACAATGACCACATCGGTTTGTTCTACCGAATCAAAGTCTTGCGTTCCAGCAGAGGTGCCCAGCGTTTGGCCCAAGCCGTAACCCGTGGGCGAGTGGCAGACGCGTGCGCAGGTGTCGGTGTTGTTGTTCATAAACACCGCGCGGGTCAGTTTTTGCACCAGATAGGCTTCTTCGTTGGTGCAGCGCGACGAGGTGATCACGCCGACTGAATGGCGCCCATGATCAGCAATGATGCCTTTCATGCGGTTGGAAGCAAACTCCATCGCTTCAGACCACGACACTTCTTTCCACGGATCGTTGATGCTGTCGCGGATCATCGGGCTCAGGATGCGGTCTTTGTGGCTGGCATAGCCGTAAGCAAAGCGGCCCTTCACGCAGGAATGACCCCGATTGGCCTTGCCGTTCTTATAGGGCGTCATGCGCACCAATTCATCGCCGCGCAGCTCGGCCTTGAACGAACAGCCCACGCCGCAATAAGCGCAAGTGGTGATAACCGAACGCACTGGCGTGCCCAGTTCGATCACCGACTTTTCCTGCAAGGTCGCGGTCGGGCAAGCGGCCACACAGGCGCCGCACGACACGCATTCCGACGACAGGAAGTTATCCTCTTTCATGCCCGCCGAAACCCGGCTGTCAAAGCCACGGCCCGAAATGGTCAGCGCAAAGGTGCCCTGCACTTCTTCACACGCGCGCACGCAGCGCGAGCAGACAATGCACTTGGCCGGATCATAGCTGAAATAGGGGTTAGAATCGTCTTTCGGGTTATACTGCGGGTTGGATTTGCCAGAGTTGTCTTTGGCCTTGAAGTGGGTATCAATCGCCTCATAGCGCACATCGCGCAGACCCACGGCCCCCGCCATATCCTGCAATTCGCAGTCGCCATTGGCCGAGCAGGTCAAGCAATCCAGCGGGTGGTCCGAGATATACAGCTCCATCACGCCCTTGCGCAGCTTTTCCAGTTTGGCGTTTTGGGTTTGCACTTTGATGCCCGCCGCGACCGGTGTGGTGCAAGAAGCGGGCGTGCCATTGCGGCCCTCAATCTCGACCAAGCACAGACGGCACGATCCAAAGGCATCGACCGTGTCGGTGGCGCACAGCTTGGGCACAGCGATGCCAATTTCAGCAGCCGCCCGCATGATCGATGTGCCTTCCGGCACCGTCACATCAAAGCCGTCAATCGTCAGCGTGACCATGGTTTTCGATTTGGCCGCAGGCGTGCCAAAATCGCGGTCGGGGATGATGAAATCTTTCATTCGGCGGCTTCCTTCATACGGTTGAAGTCGTCAGGGAAATGCGACAGGGCTGACAGAACAGGATAGGGGGTAAAGCCGCCCAGTGCGCACAGCGATCCGGCTTTCATCGTGGCACACAGGTCGGTCAGCAGCGGAATGGCTGCCGTGTCGCCCTTGGCGATCCGGTCAACCGTTTCCACACCGCGCACAGCGCCAATCCGGCAAGGCGTGCATTTGCCGCAAGATTCAATGGCGCAGAACTCCATCGCAAAGCGCGCTTGCGCCAGCATATCGGCGCTGTCGTCAAACACGGTCAAACCGGCATGGCCGATCAACCCGTCTTTGCCAGCGAATTCTTCATAGCCAAAAGGCGTATCGAACAGCGCGCGCGGGAAGTATGCGCCCAATGGCCCGCCCACCTGCACCGCCTTGACAGGGCGGCCACTGGCTGTACCGCCGGCGATGGTGTCAACAATCTCGCCCAAGGTAAGCCCGAAGGCGATTTCATAAAGCCCGCCGTGCTTCACATTGCCCGCGATCTGCAACGGGATCGTGCCACGAGAACGGCCCAGACCGAAGCCTTTATAAAACTCGGCCCCCTTTTCGAAGATGACAGGAATGGATGCCAACGAGATCACGTTGTTGACCACCGTGGGCTTGCCCATAAACCCCTGCAGCGCAGGCAGCGGCGGCTTGGCACGCACCACGCCCCGCTTGCCCTCTAGCGAGTTCAACAGGCTGGTCTCTTCGCCGCACACATAGGCCCCCGCGCCGACACGCACTTCCATGTCAAAAGCATGGCCCGACCCAAGCACCGAAGCGCCCAAAACACCTGCCGCTTGGGCAATGGCTACGGCGTCCTGCATCACGCGGACAGCCACCGGATATTCCGAGCGGATATAGACAAAGCCCTTGGTCGCCCCGCAGGCCACGCCCGCAATCGCCATGCCTTCGATCAGGGTGAAGGGGTCGCCCTCCATCAGCATTCGGTCGGCAAATGTGGCGCTGTCGCCCTCATCGGCGTTGCAGACGATATATTTGCGGTCGGCCACAGCCTCGCTAACGGTCTTCCACTTGATACCCGTCGGAAAACCCGCGCCGCCCCGCCCGCGCAGGCCCGAAGCGGTGACTTCTGCCACGATGGCCGACTTGTCCATCGTCAAGGCACGGGTCAGCCCCGAAAGACCACCCTGCGCCTTGTAATCGTCAAGGCTTAGCGGATCGATCACGCCGACACGAGCAAAGGTCAGGCGCGTTTGCGCCTTTAGCCATGGCAGGTCTTCGGTCAGACCCAAGGCCTTCGGGTGGGCCGACAGATCGCCAAACAACGCCGGCACATCCGCCAAAGTCATCGGCCCAAAGGCCAAGCGCCCTTTGGGGCCTTCGACTTCGATCATAGGCTCTAGCCACACCATCCCGCGGCTGCCATTGCGCACAAGGGTGACGGCAACGCCTTTCGCATGGGCGTGCTTTTCAATCGCATGGGCAATCTCATCCGCGCCCAAGGCCACAGCAGCCGAATCCAGCGGCAGGTAGATCTTCATTTCAAACCCTCCAGCAGGGAATCCAGCTTGGCTTCATCGACACGGCCAACCAATTTTCCGTCGATCAAAGCAGCAGGCCCGCAGGCGCAGAGGCCAAGGCAAAAGATCGGATCTAGGGTCACCGAGCCGTCCTTGGCCGTCTCGTGCCAATCCAAGCCCAAAACCTTCTTAGCATGATCCGCCACGCGGTCAGCGCCCACGGCCTGACACGCCTCTGCCCGACACAGTTTCACCACATGGCGCCCAGCCGGTTCCTCGCGAAAATCGTGATAAAAGCTCATCACCCCATGCGCTTCTGCGCGCGAGATGTTCATGGCCTTGGCCACCACAGGCAAAGCCACTTGCGGCACGTGGCCAAATTCGGCCTGAATGGCGTGAAGAATTGGCAACAAAGCCCCTTCCATCCCATCATGGCGGCTGAGGATATCCTCAACCCGAGCAATGGTCGCAACAGAATCCAACATGACGAGGCCTTTCGAACGTTTGCCCCGATTTACGCCATTTGATACAAAAATCAATATCGCAGTATCGTCATTCGATAGATAAAAGCTATCAATCCCACTTCAACTTGGAAAATCCTCTGAGGGTGAACTTGTGGGCAGAATGCACCAAGCTTCTGCCTCCGCGCCCTACCTTGCTCTTTTCCCAAAGCGCGCCGCCTCGTCGATCAGCGCCGCCAGCACAGGCGTTTGCAAATCGCGGCGCGGGGTGATCAAGCCCACGACGTGTTCCGCCTCTGGCTCGACGATGGGGATAGAGCGCAGCGCCTCGCCCTGCACCAATTGCGCCAAGCGCATCGGCACGACAGAGGCCCATTTGCCCGACATCACATGGGCGATCAGAGCGATGGTTGAATTGGATTCGACCATAGGCTGCACCCGCGCTCCCGCTTCGGCCAGCAATTGGTTCACGATGCGGCGGTTTTGCATATCAGCGGTCAACAGGCACAGGGATTCACTGGCCAACTCTGCCCAAGTCACCTGATCGCGCCCCGCAAGGGAAGAGGTTTTGTGGCACAAAAGTCGGTAGTATTCGGTATAAAGCGGCACCTGCGCCACGCGGCCCAAGGGTTCGTTGTCCAGATAGGTGATGCCCGCGTCCAATTCCAAACTGTCGATCCCTGCCAAAATCTCGGCCGAGGTGCGTGACAAGATCGTCACGCGCAGGTTGGGATGGTGTGTTGTGAAGGGAGCGGTCAGGTCAGCCACCATGGCCAATGCCGTAGGAATCACACCCAAGCGCAGCATCCCCGACAGGCCCGCGTGAACGGAGCGCATCTCGTCTTTCATGCTGCGCATATCGCCCGAAATTCGCCGCGCCCAATCCAGCACACGCTGGCCTTCGGGGGTTAGCCCTTGAAACCGACTGCCGCGATAGACCAGTTGAACGCCCAACTGATCCTCCAACTGGCGAATGGCGGAGGAGAGTGACGGCTGGGTCACACCGCACACCTCAGCCGCGCGGCCAAAGTGGCGCTCGGCAGCAAGGGCTATGAACATGTCCAACTTGTCGATCATGGCCCAACCTCAGCGCAATCGGCCCTTGTCCGCAAGCCCCAAGCGCCCTACCTGAGAAGAATGCGATTTAATCTTCCCTTCCTGCCCAAACCCGCCCATGTGCCCGTCCTTCGGCTGCAAGGCAGTATCAGCGCGTCAAGTCGCGGGCTTTGTGATGCGGGCCTTGCCCCGCTGATCGAACGCGCTTTCAAATCCAAGCCCGCTGCGGTGGCGCTGGTTATCAATTCGCCGGGTGGGTCACCCGTGCAATCCAGCCTGATTGCGGCGCGCATCCGGCGGCTGTCAGTAGAAAAGAACGTGCCTGTCCATGCCTTTGTCGAAGATATGGCCGCCTCGGGCGGGTATTGGCTGGCCTGTGCGGCAGATCAGATTTGGGTGGATGACAGTTCGATCTTGGGGTCAATCGGCGTGATCTTTTCCTCTTTCGGGTTTCAAGAGTTGATGGCGCGGCAAGGGGTAGAACGCCGCGTCATCACGGCGGGCAAGTCGAAAAGCTTGGCAGACCCGTTTTTGGCCCAAAAGCCCGAAGACATCGACCGGATGCGCGCCTTGCAGGCCCCGATCCATCAGGCCTTCATAGCCCATGTCAAAGCCCGTCGCGGGGCGCGCTTGGCCGATCATGACCTGTTCAACGCCGATGTCTGGGTGGGCCAACAGGCCGTTGATTTGGGGCTGGCTGATGGCGTGGCCCATCTGGTTCCTAAGTTGAAAGCGCTTTACGGCGATAAAGTGCGTTTGCAGCCCATGGGCCAAAAGCGCGGGCTTCTGTCACGTCTGGGGGTTCATCTGGCAGAAGATATGCTATCAACCGTGGAAGAGCGTGCGATGCGCGCGCATTTCGGGATGTAAGATGCTTAAAATCGTCGTGATCTTTCTGGGCTTGTTGCTGGTCTTATCCATGATCGGCAGTCTTGCGACCAAGTTCTTGGCACCCAAGCGGCCCGAAGTGCCCAAAGCCCAAATCAAAGCGAAATGCGGCAACTGCGGGCGCACCGTGATCGGGACAGCCCCCTGTGTGTGTGGCAAAGGCTGATGCGCGCACTGGTGACAGGCGGGGCCAAGCGCATTGGCCGCGAGATCGCGCTGTATCTGGCCAAGCGCGGCGCAGATGTGGCGGTGCACTATTCCTCTTCAAAGCGTGAAGCGGCAGAGACTGTGGCGGCCATCACTGCCTTGGGCCGCAAGGCGGTGGCGCTTCAGGCTGATCTGTTGGACGAAACAGCTGTCACAGGACTTGTTGCCCGTGCAGCGACAGCCTTGGGCGGGCCGCTGACAGTCTTGGTCAACAACGCCTCGATTTTTGAATATGACACGGTGCAAACCGCCACAAAGCGCAGCTGGGACCGCGCCATGGGGTCAAATCTGCGGGCGCCGTTCTTGTTGACCCAAGAGTTCGCATCGCAATGCCCCCAAGCCGTTCTGGATGACGGTGGCGAACCCCGCGCCCCAGGGTTGATTGTCAACATGATCGACCAGCGCGTCTGGAAGCCTACGCCCGAGTTCATGTCTTACTCCCTGGCCAAAATGGCGCTTTGGGCCCTGACCCGCACCGCCGCCCAAGGTCTTGCCCCCCATGTGCGCGTGAACGGTATCGGTCCGGGACCCACAGTGCAGGGCGTGCGCCAAAGCGACACCCACTTCGAACGTCAGCGCGCCGCCACAATCTTGGGGCGTGGGGCCCACCCTTCAGACGTGACAGCCGCACTTGGGTTTTTTCTTGATTCCCCTTCGGTCACGGGACAAATGATCGCTGTCGACGGGGGCCAACATTTGGCATGGGCAACCCCAGATGTTCTTGGCGTAGAGTAGACTTTACTCCACACCAAGCTGACTTGTGCACCTTGCCATCATCGTTCACAAATTGGATACAAATTATTCATGAATATCAGCACACTACAACACAACAAAGTTTTTTCTATTTAAAATCAATATCTTAAAAATATGCCTATTTTTTAGGCACATTAAACAACCGCCCTGAAAACAAGGGGAAAACCGACCTTCCAATAACTTCTCCTCTGACTTATCCACAGAAACAGTGGACTTCTTTTCGCTTGCTGAGAGCGCCATATTCTTGCAGGAAATCTACGAATCAAAAGGTTAGCGCCCAAAGTGAGCGATGACGTCCCCACTGGCCAAGAAGTCATCCAAGCCTATTTGAAAACGCTGGACAGCTCGCCCGGCGTTTACCGGATGCTGAACACCAAGGGCGAGGTGTTGTACGTTGGCAAGGCGCGCAATCTAAAGGCGCGGGTTTCAAACTATGCGCGGGACTACGGCCATTCGGCCCGCATCGCGCGGATGGTGTTTGAAACCGCCTCGATGATGTTCTTGACCACGCGCACCGAAACCGAAGCGCTGCTTTTGGAACAAAACCTCATCAAGCAGTTGAAACCCCGCTACAACGTGCTGCTGCGCGACGATAAGTCCTTTCCCAATATCCTGATTGGTAAAGACCATCCCTTTCCCCAGATCAAAAAGCATCGCGGCAAGAAAACCGAAAAGGGCAGCTATTTTGGCCCCTTTGCCAGCGGCGGGGCAGTGACGCGCACGTTGAACCAATTGCAAAAGGTGTTTTTGCTGCGCAACTGCACCGACAGCATGTTTGAAGGGCGCACCCGCCCCTGTTTGCAATACCAGATCAAGCGTTGTGCAGCGCCCTGCGTGGGTAAGGTCGATGGCCCGACCTATGCCGCCTTGGTGCAGGATGCCGAACTGTTCTTGCAGGGCAAGACCACCGCCGTGCAGGCCGACCTTGCCAAGCAAATGTCGACCGCCAGCGAAGCGATGGAGTTTGAACGCGCCGCATCCCTGCGCGACAGGATCAAGGCCCTAACCCAAGTGCAGCAAAGCCAAGGTATCAACCCGCGTGGGGTGGAACAGGCCGATGTGATCGCCCTGCACCTAGACCACGGCCAAGCCTGCGTGCAGGTGTTCTTTATCCGCGCCCACCAAAGCTGGGGCAACCGCGACTTTTACCCCAAAACGGGCGCTGGCGCGGAAGAGCCCGAGATTATGGAAGCTTTCCTTGCCCAGTTCTATGATGACAAAGACCCACCACCGCTGATCTTGCTATCGCACCCCGTGGAAAACCCTGACCTTGTGGGCCAGCTTTTATCAGAACGCGCGGGCCGCAAGGTGGAACTCGCCGTGCCTTTGCGCGGTGAAAAGGCCGAACTGTTGGAAAACGCCGCCCGCAATGCCCGCGAAAGTCTGGCGCGGCGAATGTCGGAAAGCTCTACCCAAAACACCCTGCTGCGCGGCTTGGCAGAGGCGTTTGATTTAGACGCCCCGCCCATGCGGATCGAAGTCTATGACAACGCCCATATCCAAGGCTCTGACGCTGTGGGCGGCATGATTGTGGCGGGGGCGGAGGGGTTTCTGAAAAGCCAATACCGCAAGTTCAACATCAAATCCGCCGCAGGGGCCAATTCTGACGACTTTGGCATGATGCGCGAGGTGATGACCCGCCGCTTTGAGCGCTTGCTGAAAGAAGACCCCGACCGCAAAAGCGACGCTTGGCCCGATCTTTTGCTGATTGACGGCGGGGCGGGCCAAATCTCGGCCGTGGCGGGGATTTTGGCGGATCTTGGGGTGGAAGACATCGCCGTGGTTGGCGTGGCCAAGGGCATTGACCGCGACGCTGGCAAGGAAGAGTTCCACCGCACCGGCCTTCCCGTCATGGCTCTGCCGCGCAACGACCCCGTGCTGTACTTCATCCAGCGCCTGCGCGATGAAGCGCATCGTTGGGCCAATGGCGCACACCGTGCCAAGCGCGCGAAGGCGGTGTCGATCACCCCGCTTGATGATATTCCCGGCGTGGGTGCCATGCGCAAACGCGCATTGCTGGCGCATTTCGGGTCTGCCAAAGCCGTTAGCCGCGCCGGCGTGCCTGATTTGATGGCGGTGGGTGGCATTTCGCAGGCGATGGCCGAGGCGATTTACAACTACTTCAATCCCTGACAAATACCGCACCGCAAGCTTTTGTCGCAAAATCGTCATGCCCTTATGATTGACCGCTGGTGAACAGGGGAGATCATCATGCCAGCCACCCAAGACGAAAACGCCCAAGACTGGCTGGCCGAGGAATTGGCCGAAGCGCTGGATGAAGACTTTGAGCTGGAATTGGAAGACGCAGCTCTGTCGCGCGAAATTGCCAAGATCTACAAAGATCGCCACCCCGACGCGCTGGACCGCAAGAATTACCTGACCAGCCTGATCCACATGCAGGCCGAACTGATCAAGCTGCAAGATTGGGTACAACATACGGGCGAAAAGGTCGTTGTCCTGTTCGAAGGCCGCGACAGTGCGGGCAAGGGTGGTGTGATCAAGCGCATCACCCAGCGCCTGAATCCGCGGGTGGTGCGCACGGTTGCCTTGCCAGCGCCATCAGATCGCGAAAAGACCCAGTGGTATTTTCAACGCTACATCCCCCACCTGCCCGCAGGTGGCGAGATCGTGCTGTTCGACCGCTCGTGGTACAACCGCGCTGGTGTGGAACGGGTGATGGGCTTTGCCAATGAAGATCAGGTGGAAGAATTCTTCCGCTCGGTTCCTGAATTTGAACGGATGCTGGTGCGTTCGGGCATTCGGGTGGTGAAATACTGGTTTTCCATCACCGACGAAGAACAGCAAATGCGCTTTTTGGTGCGTATCCATGACCCGTTCAAACAATGGAAGCTTTCGCCCATGGATCTGCAATCGCGCATCCGGTGGGAACATTACACCAAAGCGAAAGAGGAAATGTTTGCCCGCACCAACATTCCCGAAGCGCCGTGGTACATTGTCGAGGGCAACGACAAAAAACGCGCAAGGTTGAACTGCATCAGCCACCTGTTGTCGCTGTTTGACTATGAAGAAGTCCCGCACGAGGAAATCCACCTGCCCGAGCGTGTCTTTAACCCCGATTACGAACGCGCCACCTTGCCGCCAGAGCTTTACGTGCCGCAGACATACTAAGGCGCATCCTAGCCCAGACCCTTGGGCTTATCGCGCGCCCCCTTTTCGCCAGCGCGGCCTTGGGCTAGGTAAAGATGATGAAGTGGACAATCCCAAACGTTCTGACCACGCTGCGCCTGCTCGCCGCTCCCGGCGTGCCGGTGATGTTCCTTTATTTCCACCGCCCTATCGCGGATTGGTTCGCGCTGACCCTGTTCGTGTCGGCCGCCATAACCGATTACTTTGACGGCTATCTGGCCCGACTTTGGAAACAGGAAAGCAAGTTTGGCACGATGCTGGACCCCATCGCCGATAAAGCCATGGTGGTGATCGCCCTGCTGATCCTGACAGGCTATTCTGGCATGAACCCTTGGCTGATCCTGCCCGCGACAGTGATCTTGTTCCGCGAGGTCTTTGTGGGCGGATTGCGCGAATATCTGGGCGAAAAGGCGGGGCTGCTTAAGGTGACGAGGCTTGCCAAATGGAAAACCTCGGCCCAGATGCTGGCGATTGCCGTGTTGTTCTTGGGCACAGGATTAGAGCATATGGAAGGCATCGCCCGCCAAGGCAAAACCATCGAAGAATACGCCACCCTTGTGGCCCAAGGTTTGGCTGACCCGATCCGGTCTTGTGGGATGCGGGGCTGTTCGTCTTATGCAACCTGGGCGGGCCTCACCCTGGTCTGGTTCGCCGCCGCCCTCACCGCCATCACGGGCTGGGATTATTTCCGCAAATCCCTGCCCCAGCTAAAGGATTAGGCCGGTGGAGGTGCTTTACTTTGCTTGGGTGCGTGAACGCATTGGCCTGCCACGCGAGCGGGTGGAAACCACCGCCCCCACCGTGATGGCCCTGATCACAGAGTTGATGGCCCGCGAGGAACGCTACGCCTTGGCCTTTTCCGACCTCAAAAGCCTGCGCGTGGCTTTGGATCAAAAGCTGTCATCCTTTGATGCGCCCCTGGCGGGTGTGCGCGAAGTGGCGTTCTTTCCACCCATGACGGGGGGCTAAGATGCGCCTTTCGGTGCAAGAAGTGGAATTTGACGCCGGCGCAGAACTGAACGCCTTCAGCGCTGGTTTGGCGGGTGCAGGGGCAGTTGTCAGCTTCACCGGCATCGTGCGCGACAGTGACGGCACCCTGTCAGCGATGGAGATTGAACATTATCCCGGCATGACTGAAGCCGCGATTGCCGCGATCATCACCCAAGCCCAAACCCGTTGGGATTTGGCCGATGTGCTGGTGATCCACCGCTACGGCAAGCTAGAACCCAGCGCGCAGATCATGATGGTGGCGACCGCATCACGCCACCGCTTGGCGGCGTTTGAAGCGGCTGAATTCCTGATGGACTACCTAAAATCCCGCGCGCCATTCTGGAAAAAGGAAATCGGCCGCGATGGGTCGACATGGGTGGACGCGAAGGATGAAGATGAAAGCGCCCTGAAGCGCTGGTAGCTTCGGCTTTTCAGAAACTGTGGTGACCCCGGAAGGAATCGAACCCTCAACCTCGGACTTAGAAGGTCCTTGCTCTATCCAGTTGAGCTACGGGGCCACGAGGGCATTTAGCGGCAGGGGGCCTTGTCAC
>CAMAYO010000085.1 GCA_945862465.1 Pseudorhodobacter antarcticus
GATTTGCGGATCTTGTGCGATGAACATCGCCGGGATCAACACATTGGCCTGTATCTATGGCCTTGATGAAGTGCGCGGCGATGTGAAGATTTACCCGCTGCCGCATATGCCTGTCATCAAAGACCTGATCCCCGATCTGACGCATTTTTACGCTCAACACGCCTCGATCATGCCGTGGCTGGAAACCAAAACCAATGCCCCCGCCAAAGAATGGCGGCAGTCGATCGAAGATCGCGAAAAGCTGGACGGGTTTTATGAATGCGTGATGTGTGCGTGCTGTTCAACATCTTGCCCCAGCTACTGGTGGAACAGCGACAAATACCTTGGCCCTGCTGCTTTGCTGCACGCTTACCGCTGGGTGGTCGACAGTCGCGATGAGGCGACGGGCGAGCGGTTGGATGCGCTGGAAGATCCCTTCAAGCTCTATCGTTGCCACACGATCATGAATTGCACCAAAACCTGCCCCAAGGGTTTGAATCCGGCCAAAGCGATTGCCGAAATCAAGCATATGATGGTGGAACGGGTGGTTTAACCCATGACTTTGGGGTTGATCCTTGGCGGGTTGGCCCTGACCTGTCTTGGCGTTTTCGGATGGTTTTGGCTGTGTGCGGGCTTTCGCACAGGGGGCTGGCGCGGGGCGCTGGGCCACTTTGCTCTGCAGCTTTCGGCCTTGGCCTTGGTCTACGGCTTTGTGCGCGGTCAGCCTATCAACGGGGTGTTTCTGGCGAGCTTTCCGCCTTTGGCGCTGGTGGATCTGCTAGGGTTTTTTAACTTTAGCGCCTTCTTGGTCTCTGTCGCTTGGGGCGTTTTGCCTTATGGGGCCGCAGCCTTTGCCATCAGCCTGATCTGGCGGCCTCTGCGGGCTTGGGCCTTTGGGGTGACGCTAACGTCCAGTTTGGTGGCATCGATTTTTGTGGGCGACAGCTTGTCACAAGGCGCTATGTGCCAGACGGCAGCTTGGCGCGGCGTGACATCTTTTCAGCGCAATACGTTCTTGACGAGCCTCGCCGAAGCCCCGCGCGAGGTTCAATTCACCCTCCACGCCGCCTTGCCAGACCAGCGCTTGGGGTGGAGCTATCGCGCGATGGATTGGTATCCGATCCCTGCCAACGTGCCGGCCTTTGACGCGGGTCAGACCTTTTCCTGCCCCACCGATTGACCCTTTGCTTGCGGTTGGGCCGAACATAGGCATGATCGCGCGGATCATTAGGAGAGCGCCATGAAGCCCGACACCCCCTTGCACAATGCCCCGACCGATGCCGCTGCGCGCAAAGCGGTCACACCTGTGATCTGCTATCCGACGGACGGCTTGGCACGCCCCGATCTTGCGCCCTTTCACGCAGCGCGGGCAGGGTGGCGGAAGGTGAGTGAGACCTTGGTGCCCCCGCGTGAGGCGCGGTGTTTTGATGCGCCCGCGGGACATTTCTTTCGCATCACCAGCGTGCAAGGCCCACAGGTTGGCGATTTGAACCTTTGGGCGGCGCAAGACCTGTCAGAGCGGTTCTTTTCCGGCAAAACCCGCGCTTTGCATGGCACGCATCTGTCAGCGGGTGATCGGATGTGGTCGTGCTTGCCCTACTTGCGGCCCATGGCGTTGATCACCGATGACTGCTTGGATTGGTATGGCTTTGATGCGTTCGGCGGGTCGGTGCATGATGTGATTGGCACGCGCTGCGACCCTTATACGCATAACCTATTGGCCGGCGGGCAGTATCATCATTGCTGCCATTCCAACCTGACACGCGCTGTGGCGGACCGCTTCAACCTTCCGCTGCACGCTGCCGAATTTGCGGTGCATGACGTGCTGAACGTCTTTATGTGCACGGGCTTTACCCGCGAGACGGGCCAGTATTTCATGAAGGCCAGCCCCGTGCGCCCCGGCGATTATCTGGAATTCTTTGCCGAAATTGATCTGGTCGGCGGATTGTCAGCCTGCCCCGGTGGCGATTGTTCTACCTTGCATTCGTCAGACCAAGCCGCCTGTCATCCCTTGGTGGTTGAGGTGTTTGCGCCCCTTTCGCCGCCGTCAGGGTGGGTTGCACCGCAAGCCAATGGGTATGATCGCAGCCACGGGCTTTAGGTGGGGTCGGCCTGTTCGGGCGGGCCGAAACGGGCTTCCATGCGTTCGCAAATCTGGTCGCGGGCTTGGCGATAGGCCGACAGTTTGGCATCACGGCTGTCGCCAATCCCTGTTGGGTCAAGGATCGGCCAATATTCCACGCTGAGGTGATAGTGCCGTGTCAGTTCCAGCGCCAAGCGTTGGCTGGCGGGCGACAGGGCTATGACCACATCATACTGCCCCAAATCATCGCCCCAAGCCTGCATTTCTTGAAACGACCGCGATCTGTGGCGGGCCAGTTCCACGCCCAACTCTTGACAGACGGCGATGGAAAAGCCGTCAATCTCCATATCGTTTTTCACCCCGGCCGATTGGACATAGACCTTTTGGCCGTAGAACTTTTTCATGATCCCTTCTGCCATGGGCGAGCGCACAGCATTGTGGTCGCAGCAGAATAGGACTGAGGAGGGTAGGTTGCCCATATCAGCCCCAGTGCATCACGCAGATCAGGGTGAACAGGCGGCGCGCGGTGGCGCTGTCAACCAGCGCCTTACCTTCTAGGCGTTCTTGCAAGACCCGCGCCCCTTCGTTGTGAATGCCGCGCCGTGCCATGTCGATGGCTTCGATTTGCGAAGGGGGCAGGCGCTTAACCGCCTCAAAATAGCTTTCGCATATCTGGAAATAGTCTTTCACCACTTGGCGGAAAGGCCCTAGCGACAGGTGAAATTCGGCCACCTTTTGGGCGGCTTGGTCTGATATGGCAAAGACCAAGCGCCCCTCGCGGATGGCAAGGCTGAGATGGTAGGGGCCAGGATATTCGGCGGCGCGGGGGATGGCGAAGCTGTTGTCTTCCAGCAGATCAAAGATCGCCACTTTGCGTTCTTGGTCGATCTCGGCGGTGGGGGCCGCAAGGCCACGGTCGTCCAGGTCAATGGCAGAGATGCGGTTGGTCATGCCGCGCCCCCATTGAGCGCATCAAGACGCGCGCGCACAGACAGGCCGTGGGCTTCAAGGCTTTCAGATTGCGCCAAGCGTTCAGCGGCGGGGCCAATGGCGGCCAAAGCCGCTGGCGTCATCTTGGCAAGGGTGGTGCGTTTCAGAAAATCCATCACTGACAGCCCGCTGGAAAACCGCGCCGAGCGTGCGGTGGGCAGCACGTGGTTCGGCCCCCCAACGTAATCGCCGATGGCCTCGGGTGTCCATGCCCCAAGAAAGATTGCGCCAGCATGGATGGTCTTTTGCGCCAAAGCGTCGGGATTGGCCACGCACAGCTCTAGGTGTTCAGGGGCGATGCGGTTGGAAAGCGCTGCCGCCTCGTCCAAATTCCGCACCGTGATTACTGCGCCGTTCTGCGCCCATGACGCCCCTGCGATGGCACGGCGTTGCAGGGTTTGCAGACGGGCTTGCACTGCCGCCGCTACCGAACGGCCAAAGGCGGCATCGGTCGTGATCAAAATTGACTGTGCGCTTTCGTCATGTTCGGCTTGCGACAGCAGGTCTAGGGCAATCCAATCGGGGTTGTTATCGGCATCGGCGATGACCAGAATTTCTGAAGGGCCGGCTATCATATCAATGCCCACGCGCCCAAAGACACGCCGTTTGGCGGCGGCGACATAGGCATTGCCGGGGCCTGTGATTTTATCCACTGCCGCGATCGTCTTGGTGCCAAAAGCCAAGGCCGCAAACGCCTGCGCGCCGCCGATGCGGTAAACGGTGTCAACGCCCGCAATCTGCGCTGCCAGCAAAACCAAGGGGTTCACCACGCCGCCCGGTGTGGGGCAGGCCACGACCAAATGCTGCACCCCTGCCACTTTGGCGGGAATGGCGTTCATCAAGACCGAAGATGGATAAGACGCCAGCCCCCCCGGCACATAAAGCCCCGCTGCCGACACGGGTGTCCAGCGCCAGCCGAGTTCGGCCCCCACCGCATCGGTCCACTGCGCATCTTGCGGCATTTGGCGGCTGTGATAGGCGCGGATGCGCTCTGCCGCAAGTTCTAGCGCGGTGCGGTCTTGTGGCGAGACTTTGGCGCATTCCTGCGCAATCTCATTAGGCGAAAAGGCCATGGTTTCTGCGGTTAGGGTGGTGCGGTCATACTTGGCTGTCAGTTCAATCACCGCCGCATCGCCCCGCGCGCGGACATCGGCGATGATGGCGGCCACGGCTTGGTCGACATCCTCAGCCTCTTCGCGCTTCAGGCCCAAAAGGGCTTGAAAGCGCGGTTCAAAATCCCGGTCTTGGGTGGATAGGAACAGGGGCATGGCACAACCTTTTGCTTTGGGCTTCCTTAGCGTCAGGTCAGGTTTGCTGCAAGGCGCGGCGGCTTAGGCCACAGTGCCGAAATGCGAAAAGCGGTGGGGCGAGAGGCCGTATTTCTTGCGAAAGCTTTTTGAAAAGTGTGACGCACTGGCAAAGCCGCAGGCCACGGCCACTTCGGTCACTTTCATATCGGTTTCTGCCAGCAAGGCCCGCCCCCGCGCAAGGCGCAGGTCGTTCATATAGCGCACGGGGGTGATGCCCAGATGGGCTGAGAACAGCCGTTCGATCTGACGGCGTGACAGGGCCAAATGGGCTGCGCAGGCGTCAAGGTCGAAATCTTCTTCGATCCGCGCTTCCAGAAAGGCCGCCGCTTGCAGCAGTTTTTCGTGCCGTGTGCCCAAGCGCGCCGCCATAGAGGTGGTTTGCTGATCAGCCTCGTCGCGCTTTTGGGTCAACAGGCACATATTCATCACCTCTTGCCCCAAGGCCGCACCGTGGCGCCCGGCAATCAGCTTTAGCATCAGGTCGGCAGCGGCGACGCCACCGGCGCAGGTCATCACACGGTCGTCGATGCAGAAGACTTGGCGAGCGGGGGGCATATCGGGGTGTTGTTCGACAAAGGCGGGGATATTGTCCCAGTGCAGGGTAAACTTGCGGCCTTTCAGAATGCCGGCTGCAGCCAGTGCATAGGCCCCCGTGCAAAGCCCACCCACAATCCGCCCGCGCCGCCAGAGGCCGCGCAGCCAATCGCCCAAAGCTTGCGAGGCCTTGCCTTCGGGTTCCACGCCTGAGACGACAAAGACAATTCCGTCCGGTTGGGCCGTTGCCCAAGGCCCATCGACCACAATTGGCACCCCGTTGGAACAGGCTACGGGCAACCCATCATCTGACAGCACCTGCCAGCGAAACAGCACTTGTCCGGTCAGTTGATTGGCCATGCGCAGGGGCTCTAATGCGGCGGCAAAGGCCAGCATGGTGAATTTGGGCAGCAAAACAAAGGTCACGTTCAGCGGCCGCTCTTCAGCCGCCACGCTCACATGGGCAGCGCCCTTCGAGACGAATTTGACCGTTTCTTGCATAACATCCTCCCCTCAGGGCAAGCTAGCACAGGTTGGCCAGCATTGCATCGGGGCAAAGGCTTTAGGTGCGCACGCCAGCAAATTTCACCTGCCACTCGGCACGTTCTTCATCGGTGATCTTGCGAAACAGGTTTTCGGGCACGGCGAATTCGTGGCCTGCGGGCAAGGCGCGGATTGCGGCGTGCACATCGCTGGGCCATGTCCAATCGGTGCTGTTCAGCGCTGTCATCATCGAGGCCGCTGCATCGGGGATGAAGGGGGCTGAGAGAATGGCATAGATGCGGATCAGGTTCAGCGCCAAGCGGATCATGGCTTGGGCCTGATCAGGATCGGTTTTCACCACGCTCCACGGGGCTGCGGATTGCAGATATTCGTTGCCCACCACCCAGATACCGCGCAGTTCGGCTGCGGCTTTGCGCACTTCCATTTCGGCCATCAGGGTTTCATAGGTGCGAATGCGCGCGCCCAGATCGGCAATCAGCGCAGTTTCCTGCGGGCCAAACGCCCCGCCTGCGGGAATGGCATCGCCGAATTTCGACTTGGCAAACTTGGTGACACGGCTGACCAAATTGCCCAAAACGTCCGCCAAGTCTTTGTTGACCGAGGCTTGGAAATTCTCCCACGTAAACTCGGCATCGCTGCTTTCGGGGGCGTGCGATAGCAACCACCAGCGCCAGTAATCTGATGGCAGAATTGACAGGGCTTGGTCCATAAACACCCCGCGCCCGCGCGAGGTTGAGAATTGGCCGCCGTCATAGTTGAGGTAATTGAACGACTTCAGGTAGTCGACCATCTTCCACGGCTCGCCAGACCCTAAGATCGTGGCGGGGAAAGACAGGGTGTGGAAGGGCACGTTGTCTTTGCCCATGAACTGGTAATAGGTGACATCGGCTGCCCCCTTATCGGTGCGCCACCAGCGTTCCCAAGCGTCATCGCCCAAGCCGTTCGCATCGGCCCATTCAGCGGTGCCTGCGATGTATTCGATGGGGGCATCGAACCAGACGTAGAACACCTTGCCCTCCATCCCCGGCCAAGGCTGATCGCCGCGCTTGACCGGAATGCCCCAGTGCAAATCGCGCGTGATGCCACGGTCTTGCAACCCGTCGCCATCATTCAGCCATTTCTTGGCGATAGAGGTCGTCAGGATTGGCCAATCGTGCTTAGAGTCGATCCACGCTTCCAGCTTATCGCGCAAACTGCGCTGCATCAGATACAGGTGCTTGGTTTCGCGCACCTCTAGGTTGGTGGACCCTGACACGGTGGAATGGGGGTTGATCAGGTCGGTCGGGTCAAGCTGCTTGGTGCAATTGTCGCACTGATCGCCCCGGGCTGAGGTGTAGCCGCAGTTTGGGCAGGTGCCTTCGATATAGCGGTCGGGCAGAAAGCGGCCATCGTCGATGGAATAGACTTGGCTTTCCGCCACTTCGCGGATCAGCCCGTTGTCGGCCAGAACGCCCGCAAAATGCTGCGTCAGCTTGTGGTTGCGCTGGCTAGAGGAGCGGCCGAAATGGTCAAACGACAGCCGGAACCCGCGCGCGATTTCGGCCTGCACATCGTGCATTTCGGCGCAGTATTGATCCACCGGCTTACCCGCCTTGGCGGCGGCCAGTTCAGCGGGCGTGCCGTGTTCGTCGGTGGCGCAGATGAACATCACCTCGTGCCCACGGGCGCGCGAATAGCGCGCAAAAAGGTCAGCGGGCAACTGGCTGCCGACCAGATTGCCCAAGTGCTTGATTCCATTGATATAAGGAATGGCCGAGGTGATCAGTATCCGTGCCATGTTGTGCCCCTTATTCCCGTTTCGCCCCCGTTTAGCGCAAGCCGGGGCCAAGGGCCATATGCTTGCGTTAACTTGGGGTGTCGTCCGCCCAAGCCTTGCCCTGCAAAAGGGCGGGGCCACTGGCATCGGCGGCACGGCGGTGCAGATGAAAGCGCGCTTCGGGCGCCATGCGGGCGCGCAGGCGCTGCAAGACCCAAGCGCTGTGGCGTTGGGTTAGGGTTGATCCGCTGGGGGCTGCGGCCATGTGCCAGCGGCTTTCGATGCCTTGCGCGCCGCCGTTGTCGGGCGTTAGCAGCAGGCCAAGGGGGGGCAGGCGGCCCGCATGGCGCGCAGCTTCGGCCCCCGTTTCGGCGGCCAAATGCAGGCGGCGCACGGGGGTAAGCGCGGGGGGCGCTGGCAGTTCGGCCAGCACCAAGGGCACAGCGCCGGAACGCAACGCCTCCTCCATCGACCACAGCAGGTCTTCGGGGCGGCGGGCACGGGCGAACAGGATGCGCCCTGGGTCGGCCAGTTCGGCCAGACCGGGTGGATAAAGGCGTTCGGGCAGCCAACCGGGGCTAATCCACAAAACCGGCCCCTCACTTTCCCCCATGATCAACGCCGCCAAAGCGGTGCGTGCGGGCCCGCACACCTCATGCACCCGCCCCCGCGCAAGGTTCAGCCCCAGCCCGCCGGGCAGCGGCTGGGCGGGCCAAGGTTTACGCCCATGGGCGCTATGAAGAATCGCTAAAGCCATGCGGGATAGGTTAACGTGTTCTCTATACGTTCTCAATCCCGTGGCTTTCCTTTGCCCCCTTGCCGCCCTACCTTCAGGCCAAAGAGGAGAATGCGATGCGCCAGATGGATTTGGGACGGACGGGGATAAAAGTATCCGAACTGTGCCTTGGCACGATGACTTGGGGCACGCAGAACAGCGAAGCCGAAGGCCATGCGCAGATGGATATGGCCTTAAGCCAAGGTGTCAATTTCTGGGACACGGCCGAGATGTATCCCGTCAACCCAGTCTCCAAAGAAACCGCAGGGCGCACCGAATCTATCATCGGCACATGGTTTGCCGCACGCGGTGGGCGCGCGCGGGTGGTGCTGGCGACCAAGATCGCAGGTGGCGGGCAAAATGCAGTGCGCGATGGCATTCCACCCTCGGCCAAAGTGCTGCGCCAAGCGGTCGAGGGCAGCTTGCGGCGGTTGCAGACCGATTGGATCGACCTGTATCAAATCCACTGGCCCGCCCGCAAACATTACCACTTTCGCGACAACTGGGCCTATGACCCACGCGCCAACGATGCCGCCCAGACCGAGGCCTTGATGCTGGATGTGCTGCAAGAGGCGGGCAAGCTGGTGGCTGAGGGCAAAATTCGCGCCTTGGCCCTCTCGAACGAAACCGTCTGGGGCGCTGCCAAATGGTTGGCCTTGGCTCAAATGCACGGCTTGCCGCGCATGGCGAGCGTGCAGAATGAATATTCGCTGCTGTGCCGGCAGTTTGACACCGATTGGGCGGAGTTGTCGGTGATGGAGGATATGCCGCTTTTGGCGTTCTCACCGCTCGCCTGCGGGATATTGTCGGGCAAGTATCAAGGCGATGTGACACCGCAAGGCTCGCGTCGGTCGTTGAACCCGATCTTAAGCGGGCGCATGTCGCCCCGGGTCTTTCCGGCAACCCAAGCCTATCTGGATATCGCCGCCCGCCACGGATTAAACCCGTGCCAGATGGCAATTGCCTTCACCCAAACCCGCCCCTTCGCCACGATCCCGATCGTGGGGGCCACGAGTTTGGCGCAATTGGCGGTGAACATCGCGCCCATCACCCTGTCAGACGAGGTCTTGCGCGAGATTGCCGTGGCCCATAAAGCCCATCCGCAGCCCTACTGATGCGGGCGTGACCCAGATTGGACCTGAAGCCCTTGCGCCATTTGATCCGCCTTGCCGTCCTTAGTGTGGTTTTGGCCGCTTGTGCCCAAAAACCAGCACCGCAAGCCAGTTTTCGCGACCCTGCACGGGCAATCTATTCCTTGGCGGGGTTTGATAGCGCACGGCTTTCGGGCGCTTGGAATCAGGTGGCGGGGTTCGGGGCGGCCTGCAGTGGCGGGATGATCGAGGTGGGGGCCGAGGCGCAGTTTGATCTATGCCTGCCCGATGGGCAAAAGCAGGGCAGGGGGGCCATGTTAGCCACAATGCCCGGGCGCTTTGATGTGCAGGGGATAGGCCCGCTGTGGGTGCTTTGGGCCGATGCGGACAATCGCACTGTGGTTTTGGGCGCACCTTCGGGTGCTTATGGGTTTATCTTGAACCGAGATGCAAAACTGCCCGCAGATCGGCTGACAGCTGCGCGGGATATTTTGGCCTTTAATGGCTATGATGTAACAAGCCTTAGCATTTACTAAGCATCGCGTCTTGCGATTGCCGCAAAATTCCGCGACCTTAAGCGCACCGCGCGCCTGAGAGGTTAAGATGCCGTCCGACCGTTCCGAATTTGAAACGCCGACTGTTTTGTTGCTGGCCGCGACCTATGCTGTCTGGGCCTTGGGCACTTTGATTTGGGAGCAAAGCGCTGTTTTTGCAGTGCTTTTGACCGGCGTTGCCATCGCCCAATTTCTGTCTTTGCAGCACGAGGCGTTGCACGACCACCCCTTTGCCAACCCACTTCTCAACGAGGCGTTGGTGTTTCCAGCCCTTGCCGTCTTTGTGCCCTACCGCCGATTTCGCACCACGCATTTGCAACACCACCACGACCCGGCCCTGACCGACCCTTATGACGACCCAGAGTCGAACTATGTTGATCCGCAGGTTTGGGCCAAACTGTCGACTGCGCGCCGGTTCTTGCTGAGGGTGAACAACACGCTCTTGGGGCGGATTGTCTTGGGGCCGTTTTTGGGCACTTGGGCCTTTGTCGCGGGCGATGTGCGGTTGATTATGCGTGGCGAGCCCAAGGTTTTGCAGGCTTGGATGCTCAATTTTGTGGGCCTTGTGCCGGTTGTAATCTGGTTGACATGGGCCGAGATGCCCATTTGGGGCTACGCTTTGGCGATCTATCTGGCCATGGCGCTTTTGAAGATCCGCACCTTTCTGGAACACCGCGCCCACGAGTCGCACCGCGCCCGCACCGTGGTGATCGAAGATCGCGGGCCGCTATCGTTGTTGTTTTTGAACAACAACTTCCACGTCGTCCACCATATGCACCCTGCCGTAGCGTGGTACAAATTGCCCAAGCTTTATGCCGAGCGCAAAGCCCACTATTTGCGGCGCAATGATGGCTACCTTTATCGCAGCTATGCCCAAGTTTTCGCCCAATACCTGCTGCGCGCCAAAGACCCCGTGCCGCATCCGGTCTGGCCCGTGCGCAAAGATGGCCGTGACGAGGTTTAGGGGATCCGCCGAAAGGTGGGCACGGGGCCAGAGTTGTCGAAAAATGGCACGCCGGGTTGGTCATGGCCCGCCAGAAGGGCGCGCAGTTCGGCCAAAACGATTTCGGTGATGAAGGGCAAATCTAGGCTGCGGGTTTCCTCCAGCGATACCCAATGCAGATGCGACAGCTCGTCCTCGGCCCCCGAAAAATCCTCAAGCGCGCCATCGATATGATCGGCATCGGCCAGAAAGAAGCGCGCGTCAAAGCGGCGCGGGCTGCCGGGTGGGGTGATGGCGCGGAAGATAAAGCGCAAGGGGGCTGTGGGCGACAAGGATAGGCTGGTTTCCTCGCGCAACTCGCGGCGCACGCAAGCGACAAGGGCTGCGGGCGTAGGCGAGGCGGGCAACAGGTGCTGGCCCAAGCGCATGACGCATTGGGGCGCAAGGCCAAGCGCATCACTGTGATCGCTTTTGTCCACCCGACCGCCCGGAAAGACATATTTCGACGGCATAAACACTGCCCCCGCCCCGCGTTGTCCCATCAACACCCGCCCCGCGCCACCGCGTCTGACCAGAACGACACTGGCGGCAGGGGTGATGGGCACGTCAGACATGGGTCAGCACCGCAGGATCGCTGTTCAATTCTGCCGAAAAGCCGTGCATCCGCTTGGCCCATTGTAGGGCGACCATAGCGCCTTTCAGGCGCGGCAGCAGCACCAGCGACAAAAGGGCCGTGCCGATTGTGAAGAACGTCGCCATGACAGCCGGTTCCGGTCGCCATTCGACAAAGACATACAGCATCAAGGGCGCCATCAAATGGCCCACGATCAAAATCGTCAGATAGGCCGGGCCATCATCAGCGCGCTGATGGGAATAATCTTCGCCACA
>CAMAYO010000086.1 GCA_945862465.1 Pseudorhodobacter antarcticus
TTATAGGCCAGCATTTCCTTGATCGCCTCGTCCAGATCGGCGGGGTCGTCGATGCGAATGCCTTTGCAGCCAAAGGCTTCGGCCAGTTTCACAAAGTCGGGCAAGGCTTCTGACCAGCTTGACGAATACCGCTCGCCGTGCAGCAGTTCTTGCCATTGGCGCACCATGCCAAGGCGTTCGTTGTTCAAGATGAACTGCTTGACGGGCGCACGGAATTGCATCGCGGTGCCCATTTCTTGCATATTCATCAGCCAGCTCGCCTCGCCCGCGACGTTGATCACCAAAGCGTCGGGGTGGGCCACCTGCACGCCAATGCTGGCGGGTAGACCATAGCCCATTGTCCCCAACCCGCCCGAGGTCATCCAGCGGTTCGGGTCTTCAAACCCAAGGAACTGCGCGGCCCACATCTGGTGCTGGCCCACTTCGGTGGTGATATAGCGGTCCATCCCCTTGGTCAGCGCTTCCAGCCGTTCCAGCGCATATTGCGGCTTGATGACGGTGGAAGAGTTCTTATAGGTCAAGCACTTCACCGCGCGCCATTCCGCAATCTGGGCCCACCATTTTGGCAGCGCTGCGCGGTTGGTCTTTGATCCGCGCGCCCGCCATTGACGCAGCACTTCTTCCAAGACCAGCGTCACATCGCCCACGATGCCCACATCGACCCGCACGACCTTGTTGATCGAGGAGGGGTCGATATCGATATGCGCCTTTTTGGAATGCGGGCTGAAATCTTTGATGCGGCCCGTGATGCGGTCGTCAAAGCGCGCACCGATGTTGATCATCACATCGCAGCCGTGCATGGCCAGATTGGCCTCGTACAGCCCATGCATCCCCAGCATCCCCAGCCAGTTCTTGCCCGAAGCCGGGTAAGAGCCCAAGCCCATCAGGGTCGAGGTGATCGGGAAATCCGTTTCCGCCACCAGATCGCGCAGCAAAACAGATGCCGTGCGGCCAGAGTTGATCACGCCGCCGCCGGTATAGAACACAGGGCGTTCGGCGGTTTCGATCAGGTCAACCAGCTTGGCAATCAGCGCTTCGTCGCCGCGCACGCGCGGTTGATAATGCGACACTTTTGCCGCTTCGCGCGGGGTATAGTCTGCGGTGGCGAATTGCACATCCTTGGGAATGTCGATCAACACCGGGCCGGGGCGGCCGTGGGTTGCGACATGAAAGGCTTGGTGCATGGTTTCGGCCAGTTTGGCGGTGTCTTTGACCAGCCAGTTCATCTTGGTGCAGGGGCGGGTGATGCCCACGGTATCCGCCTCTTGGAAACCATCGGTGCCGATCATAAAAGTAGGCACTTGGCCGGAAATCACGATCAGCGGAATGGAATCCATCAAGGCATCGGTCAGGCCCGTCACCGCATTCGTGGCCCCCGGGCCAGAGGTGACCAGCGCCACCCCGGGCTTACCGGTAGAGCGGGCATAGCCCTCGGCCATATGGACAGCGCCTTGTTCATGGCGCACCAAAATGTGCTTGATGTCATTCTGTTGGAAAATCTCGTCATAGATCGGCAGCACGGCCCCACCGGGATAGCCAAACACCACCTCGACGCCCTGATCTTTCAGCGCCTGCACCACCATTCTTGCCCCGGTCATCTGCCGCATCGTCTCGTCCTTTATCTCAACAAAAAGCCCCCAAAGCCGCTGGGGGCGCGGGGCCAAGCCTGTCAGCGCCGCCCTGATCGGGGCGGACAGCGTGCAAGGATCAGCCCCTTGGTTTCTGGCGTATCGGCCGGGACACTAGGGTTGGGCTGCGGGGGCGTCAACCGCAAATCGACGCGAAAAATGTCGTGGGCACGGGAAAAATTGAACTATTGTTGCGAAAATCAGAATTATTGCGCAAGTTTCGGTAAATACGCGCCCTGATCTGACAGGTTCATCCGAAGAAGCGCAGGCATCCAACCCTCAACCTGCCCTTTAACAAGACCCTTGGCGTGGGCTGCTTGCCTTGCTAACGTGATCTAACTTCGTTTTTTCAAAGGCCACCATGCGCCATACGCTTCCCATAGCGCCGCAGTTTTATGTCACAGCACCCCAGCCCTGTCCCTATCTGGACGACAGGTTCGAGCGGAAGCTGTTCACAGCCTTGCAAGGTGACCACGCGCAAAAGCTGAATGATGCGCTGTCCAAGCAAGGCTTTCGCCGCAGCCAGAATGTGCTTTATCGGCCGTCTTGTGCCGAATGTTCCGCTTGCCTATCGGCGCGGATCAAGGTGGCAGATTTTGTCCCCTCGCGCACTCAAAAGCGGGTGATGAAGGGGGCAAGCCACCTAAAGCGCAATGCCACCTCGCCTTGGGCCACCGAAGACCAGTTTGCCCTGTTTCGCCGCTATCTGGATGAACGTCACGCCGATGGCGGCATGGCCGATATGGATGTGTTCGAATTTGCCGCCATGATCGAAGAGACACCGATCAAATCGCGCGTCATCGAATATTCGCGCCCCGCGGGTCCGGGCGAACATGGCCGCCCTTTGGCCTGTGTCAGCCTGACCGATGTCTTCGAAGATGGGCTGTCGATGGTCTATTCCTTTTACGACCCCAGCCTGCAAGACCTGTCCTTGGGCACCTTTGCCATTCTCGACCATATCGAGATCGCACGCGAGGCGGGTCTGCCTTATGTTTACCTTGGCTATTGGGTGCCCGGATCGCGCAAGATGGGCTATAAGGCCAATTTCGCTGCGCTAGAGATTTATAAGGGTGGCCAATGGGTCCCCATGGGTGACCCCGCCGATCACAGCGCCCAGTTGCACCCCCTGTCGGTGGAACCGATAGCCGAGCAAGTGGCCCATATCGCCTTGCCCGAAGCCCGCACTGTATGAAGCTGGCTGCCTTTTCCGTCTTGGTCCCTGACTATGACGCCGCCATTGCCTTTTTTTGCCAAGGCCTTGGCTTTACCTTGACCGAAGATATCCCCCAAGGGCGCAAACGCTGGGTTACGGTAAGCCCGCCGGAGCAAAGCCTGCGCCTTGTCTTGGCCCGCGCAGATACGCCAGCACAATACGCGGCCATTGGCCAGCAAGGGGGCGGGCGGGTCTGGCTGTTCTTGCAATCGGATGATTTTGCGCGGGACGCGGCGAAAATTTTAGCCGCAGGTGGGGTTTTTGAAGAGAATCCCCGCCACGAACCCTATGGCACGGTCGCCGTCTGGCGCGACCCTTTTGGCAACCGTTGGGATTTGATCCAACCCAACCACCAACCGCCTTCTTAAACGGACCTTGCCCGTATTGCCGCCATCTTTGCCGCCAAGCGCAGGGCTGCGATGGTGCTGTCGGGCTTGGCCAGACCTTTGCCCGCAATATCAAACCCCGTGCCATGATCGGGCGAGGTGCGGATAAAAGGCAGGCCCAAGGTCACATTTACCCCGCCGTCAAAATCCAGTGTCTTGATCGGGATCAGCGCTTGGTCGTGATACATGCAAATGGCGGCGTCATAGGTTTCGCGGGCGCGGGGGTGGAACATGGTGTCCGCCGATAGGGGGCCGCGCAGGTCAAAACCTTGGCCCTGAAGGCGCGCGATCAAAGGGGCAATCATCTCGATCTCTTCGCGCCCCATAGCGCCGCCTTCGCCCGCATGGGGGTTTAGGCCAGCGATTGCCAAACGTGGGCGGTCCAAGCCAAAATCGCGCTGCAAGCCAAGGGTGGTGACGCGGATCACGTCTTCGAGCAGGGCAGGGGTCAGAGTGGCGGGCACATGCGCCAGGGGAATGTGGATCGTGGCAGGCACCACGCGCAGCGCCTCTGAGGCCAGCATCATCACCACCGATGCCCCACCCGCCAGATGGGCCAAGAATTCGGTATGACCGGGAAAGGCAAAGCCCGCGCCGTCTTGCAGCGCCTTTTTGTGGATGGGCAGCGTGCATAGGGCCAGAGCTTGCCCGCTTTGCACCAAATCCACCGCGCGGCTGATCACGTCGATCACGCCCTGTGCATTGGCCGGATCGGGTTGGCCTGCCACAGCTTGGCCCGCAAAACGATGCGCCAGCACGGGCAGCACGCCCTTGGGCACAAGCGGGGCCTGATCAGGGGTTGAGATTTCGGCAAACGGGGTCCCTTGCGCCAAATGGCGCGGATCGCCCAGCCAGAAAAAGGGCAGGTCCGGCAAGGCCGTGCGCGCCAGCACGGCAACCTCGGCCCCAATGCCCGCAGGTTCGCCGCACGTCAGCGCGATGGGCCGCAGCGCCCCACTCATTCTTGAACGATGATCGCTTGTGTGCGCAGTTCTTGCATATAGGCCGTGGCCATCAGGGCGAGCTTTTCGTTCACCAAGGCCGTTTGCACATCATCGCGCGAGGCCGGAACGATGGATTGGGGAATGCGTGAACACAGCATCACCAATTCGCCAACCCCGCCGACACCCGCCACGATGGCGCTTTCGCCCGCATCCAAACCAGCCAAAACCCCACGCAACGCGGACGGCACGGCGGCTTCGGCCGAGGTTAGGCGTTGCAGCGCCTCTTCGGGCAAACCACGCGCGGCGACATCTAGCCCCGCGCAATCGGTGGCCTTGCCCTGAACCGCGGTCAAATCCTGCCCTGCGGCGGGGCGGAACACGGCGTAATCGACTTGCGGTGCCCCTTTGACATCGCCTGCTGCAATGCTTTGGTCGCGCACAAGATAAATCGCCACCGCCCCTTGCAAGACCACGGGGGCTGTGATGTCGCCAGTCTTCAGGCCCGTCAGGGCCGTAGCCACCACGGGCGGCAGGGTCGTTGTGTCAATCCAACCCAAGGCCCCGCCATCCGCCGCCGTCTTGCCTTTAGAGAAGATGCGTGCGGCATTGCTGAAATCAGTCGGTGTTTTCATCTTCTCGCGGATTTTGACCGCAAGGGCCAAGGCCGTGCCCGTGCCATCATCGGGCAAGATCAGCTCGGACAACATGGCGCGCAAATTGCCGCCCGAAGCCCCGCCTTCGGCAATGCGGCGGTCCACCTCGGCATCTGTCACTTTCAAGCGGCCGCTGAACTTGGCCCGCAACACCGCGCGCCAAACAAGCCCCGCTTTGACAAAATCGCGAAAGCTTTGCGGTTCCACGCCCGCATCGCCTATGGCTTTGATGAAATCTTCGGCCGACAAATTGGCGCGGGCGGCGAATTCGGTCATGCCTGCGCCCACGTCTTGATCGCTGATGTTAACACCCAAGGATTTGGCCGCGTCCATTTGCAAGCGGTCTGCGATCAAATCCTCGACCGCCCGCTTCTCCAAATCGCCGGTTTGCTGCAAGACTTGCAAAAAGGCCAAACGCTGCGCCACTTCATAGCGGGTGACGACCGTGCCATTCACCGTGACGGCGGGGGAAAACATATCCCCTTCGGCCCGCGCGGGGATGGGCCCAAGGCCCAAGGCCAGCACTCCAAGGCTTAGGCAGAAGGCCAGTGCCAGTCGCATCCCGATCATCGCTTTGTGCGTCATAGGCTCATTCCTGTTGCGTCACTTGCGGCATTGATGCTGCGGTCCTTGCGCAGCACTTCCGCCAAATCCTAAAAGTTCGACCATCAGGCCGAAATCTGTGCTCGGCTCTATACTAGTCGAGGACGTGTATCTGCGCGAGACGGAAAGATCGACCAAAAGACATTCATTGCGATAGGTCATTTGCAACCCTGCCTGTGCCGTGCTTTCTGAAACCAAGTCATAGCGGTTTGTCAGATGCGCCGTCCAGTTGCCTGTCATGGCATAGGTGCTGTCCAGCACAAGTTCGCGCACGTCTTGATCGCGGTTTTCGGCGATATCGGCCAGAATATAGCGATAGCCGCCTGACAAATTTATCTTGGGTCTTTGGATGCGAAACAGCATCTCGGCCTTCGACGGGGTAAGATCTTGGTTCAGCAAGAAGCGCGATAAAAGGCCCAGATGGCCCGGGCTGTCCACCGACCAAGACAAAAGCCAATCCGAACTTTGCCCTGAGAGGCCTGAGGGTTCGCTGAATTGGTCCAGGTCTTCCAAGCGCAGCACGCGCCCTGCTGTGGCACCCGCCGTCCATCCCGCAGGGCTTGTGCGCAGATAATTGACCCCCAGATTAAGCCGCGTTCCCCCTTCAAAGGCATCTGCCCCCGGAAAACGGTCTAGGCTAAAGAGGTTGCTTTCATCAAATTCCACCAGCGCGGAATCCTCGTTGGGGATGCTGCTGTCGGGATTGGGGGCAGAGACGATCTGCACCACAGGTTCAATCACCTGCACCGCGCCCTTGGCATCCGCTTTCACAAAGGGCCAGCGCAGCGCCAAGCCGCCTGTGGCCGTGCCGCGATAGGGTTGGTCGGGATAGTAATCGTCTTGACCGATGCGGTAAAAATCGGCTTCTGCGTCCACGCCGCTGGAAAGCTGCATGCCGTTGTCAAAGGTCCAATTGCGCCGCCAATTGCCCTTGAAACTCAGGCGCGCCATATCTCGGCCATCGGCGATGCCATCGGTATTGGTGTCGGCGGACACATCAGAGGGCCGATACAGACTGTGGGCTTGCATCTCAAACCCGCCCTCACCGCCCAAAAGGGCCGGCAGGAAGCGGCGGTGCAGCACAAAATCTGACAGGGCGGCGGGCTGGGTTGTGTTGCTTTCGCCTTCGCGCAGCGAATGCAAGCCGGTCAGGGCCCCCGAAAAATAGGCATTGCGCTGCACACGGGTGATTTCCACCGAGGAATCCAATCGGTCCGCCTCGGTGATGCCATAATCCACCAAATAAGCGTCATCTGTCACCGTAATGCCATGAAAGGCCAACTGATAGCCGCGACCCAGATCAAAGCTGCCCGTTGCGGCCAGATAACCGCGCGCATCGCCCGGCAGGGTTTGGTCGGTGGTCATGGCGCCGTTCACAATGATCGTGCCGCGCGTGAAGGCCTGTCGGTAGCGCATATTCAACGTAGCCCCCCCGCCAGAGGTGACATAGGGCGTCAGCGTTAGGTCGCGGTTAGGGGCAAGTGCTATGAAATAGGGCAGCAAAACGCCCGAACCCAAGGCGGTGGTCGTGCGGATTTTTGGGGTCAAAAAGCCTGTCGCGCGGTCCAACGTGGGGTCGGGCACGCGCATCATGGGCAAATACATCACGGGCAGGCCCACAAAGCGCAGGCTGGCATCTGAAAACCAGATTTGTTGCGCTTGGGTGTCATGCACCACTTCGCGGGCGCGAATTTCCCACAGCGGCGTCGTCGATCCTTCGCAGATGCTGCAAGAAGAGGCCGCCACTTGGCGCATCGCCGTATAGCGCCCCTGTCCCGAGCGTTGAATTTGGCTGGCTGAGATTTGCAGCTTTTGCTGCAACATGAACCGCGCCGAGGTCATCACCCCTTCGGTCAAATCGGCGGAAAGATCGGCTTGATCGGCCAGCACCAAATTTCCTGTGCCATCGTCGATCCGAATAGGCCCTGTGATCGACAAGCGGTCGGTCGTTTGATCGTAAGTGACGGCCGAGGCCGTCAGGTGCTGGCCGTTAAAGAACACCTCCACATGGCCTGTCGCCACCAAAACGCTTTGCGATTGCACCGTGACTTGGTCGGCCACCAAAGTGGCTTGATCCTCGGCCCGGGCCGAGGCCGCAACCAGAAGCGCTAAGGCAAGCAGCAACCGGCGCATCAGCCATCCTCCAGATGCAGCAAAAAGCCCAAGGCCAAAAGCACGGCGGCTAAGGGCGGGCTCCATGCGGCCAAGATCACTGGGATTTGGCCATTCTCGCCCAGGACCTGCCCGAAGTTGCGCAGAAAGAACACCCCGAAACCCGCCAGAAGTGCCAAAAGCACCAAGACCCCGGTTTGTGCCATGCGGGCGTGGCGCATGGTGAAACCTGCCGCGATCAGCACCATGGCGGCCAAAAGCAGGGGCTGGGCCAGTTCAATCTGATACCAGACCAAATGGCTGCGCGCCGAAAAGCCCGCGCGTTCCAAGCCCGCGATATAGGTGGGCAAGTTCCAAAAACTGATGGCACTGGGCGTGCCAAAACTGTCGTGAATGCGGTCACGGGTGAGATCGGTGGCCAAGGTGGCGCCATTGGCCAAGATTTGCACCGCGCGTTGCGGGTTGGCTTCGTTTAAGGGCCAAAGGCGCGCTTGGGTCAGCACCCAAAAGCCAGGGGTCAGGGTGGCCTCGGCCGCCTCGATCCGCTGGTTGGGCGTGCCGTCGGGGCCAAAGGTCAGAAAGGTCACGTCATAAAGCTGTGTGCCATCCAGATTGGCGCGCTTGGCCTCGATCACCGTTTGCCCTGCGGTGTCGCCCTGCCGCAGCCAAAGCCCCGCATCCGAGATCGACAAGATCGAGCCACCCCGCGCATGGCCTTCGGAAAGCACGTCATAGCGGTGCGAGGTGGCGGCCACCAATGGGTCTAGAACCGCCACAGCAAAAGCCCCGATCCCCAAGGCGGTGACAACTGGCGCCATCAAAAACGACAGCCCCGACCGCCCCGCCGTGCGCACGACCACCAGTTCCGACGACCGTGACAGGCCCAAGAATAGGGCTATGGCTGACAGCGTCACGACCAGCGGCAAAACACGGTAAAGCGTGGCAGGCACTTTTAGGCAGGCCAGCACCAAGGCCTCTGACAGGCCAAGACCGGGGTCAGAAAACCGCCGCAACTCTTCGATCATGTCGATCATGACAAAAAGCGCAAAAAATCCGGCGAGAATCTGCAAGAACAGCAGCAAAAAGCGCCGCGCGATGTACAGGTTCAGGATCATGCCTGCCCCCCCTTCACGCGCCGTCTGCCGCTTGCCTTTGTGAGCAAGCCCCAAGCCAAGGCCAATCCCAAAAGTGGTGCCAGATAGGCCAAGGCCCAGCCCCCCGAAACCTTGGGGCCCCAATCTGCGGCCGAGGTGTTCACCCCCTGCACCACGATCAACAGCGCTATCGCCAGCGCAATCTGCCGCCACAGGCCAAAGCGGCTGAACCCGCCCAGAACAAGTGCGCCAAATCCCACCAAAGTGACACAAAGGGCCAAAAGCGGCTCGGCAAAGCGGTTATGCCCGTCGAAGATCAGACTTGCCGGCGGCTTGCCCGTTTCGGCCACAAGGGCGTCGGTCGGCCATAAAAGCTCTGCCGTGGTCAATTCGGCGGCAGAGCGGTTGTGGGGCCCGCCCGCTTTGATCAAAGCGCCAAGGTCAAAGGTGAAATCGGCAAAGCGTGTTACAGCCAAAGCTTGTGTGCTGCGGTTCAACCCTTGGACCATGCCGTTGAACATGATCAGTTTTGGCCCCGTATCGCCGCGCACAAACAGCGCCTTGCGCGCCGTATAGGTCGTGCGCGCATCGGGGGCGCGGTTGTCGGCCAAGAACAGGTCCAACAACTCTCCCTGGGGCGATATGTCGCGGATATAGAGCGTCACATCGGGGGCGGGGTGGGTAAAGCTGCCTTCGGTCAGATACCGCGCCGTGATGTTTTCCGAAATCGTGGCCCGCGCTGATTCGAGCGCGGAGCGGCTTGCGGGCACCAGAACATGACCCAAAATCGACATCAAAAGCCCGACCACCAGCCCAAAATACAAAACCGGCCTCGCCAGACGAAAGGCGGAAAACCCCGTGGCTTGCATCACCACCAACTCGCTTTCCGTCATCATGCGGTTGGTCACATAGACCGTGGCGATAAAGGCCGCGACTGGCAGGACCAGTTTGATAACGAAGGGCAAGGTCAGCAACGAGAATTCTAAAAAGACCAAGGCAGATTGCCCGTCGCCGATCAATTGGTCAAACAGGCCGACGGCCTTGTTCATCCAGTAGACGCCCACCAGAACCAACGCAAAAAACCCGAACAATTGCAGGAATTGCGACAGAAGATATCGGTCGATCCGGGGCAAATCCGATCCTTTGGGGTTTGGGCAGTGGCACGTGGTCTGCCAACCCTAAACGCAAAGTCGGGCGGGGAAAACTGGTATCTGGCCAATTGCGGCGCTGGGGTCTAGCGTGGTTGCAATCTTGCCAGCGTAGACCCGCGTTTGGCCCCCTTTTGGTGGAGTATCTCTTATGAGCAACGTGTTGATTCCTGAAATCCTGCTTTTTAACGCCGATGATCTGGCGACGCGCCAAGGACAGATTGTGGTTTTGGTCGACGGTGATGCGCCGACCTCAGCCGGAGCAAAGCGTTTGGACAGATTAACACGCGGTGCGCTGCGCCGTGCCATGGCGGGCGAGGCTTGGGGCCGTTTAAAAGCGGGCGAGATGATGGAATTGGCCTATCCTGCAGGGCTGGCCGCCGATGCGCTGCATTTGGTGCGGTTGCCGCGCCGCACCGATGTGGCAAGCGCGCGCAAGGCGGGTGGGGCCATAGCCCGCTTGTGCGGCAAAGACCCCGTCTTGGCGCTGGTCGAAGGCCATCCCCGCCATGCTGACCTGATCTTGGGCCTGTTGCTGCGCGCCTATAATTTTGACGTTTACAAATCGGCCGAGAAAAAGGCCAGGGGCACTGTGACCCTGATGGTGGGCGATGTGTCCGCAGCACAAGCCTCTTACGCCGCAGCCACCGCTTTGGCGCAAGGCGTTTTCCTCACACGCGATCTGGTCAACGAACCGGCCAATGTGCTGACCACCACCGAATTCTCGCACCGCCTGACGGGTTTGCGCGCGCTTGGCGTTCAGGTTGACGTGTTGGACGAGGCCGAGTTGGAGCGCCTTGGGATGCGGCTGTTGCTGGGGGTTGGGGTTGGCTCTGAATGCCCCTCGCAAGTCGTGGTGATGCGTTGGAATGGCGGCGTTGCGGGCGAGGCGCCCTTTGCGCTGGTGGGCAAGGGCGTGTGCTTTGATACGGGCGGCATCTCGATCAAGCCGGCGGGCGGAATGGAAGAGATGACGATGGATATGGGCGGGGCAGGGGTGGTGGCCGGGGTGATGAAAACCTTGGCGCTGCGCGGGGCCAAGGCCAATGTCGTGGGGCTGGTGGGGCTGGTGGAGAACATGCCTGACGGGCGCGCCCAACGCCCCGGTGACATCGTGAAATCCATGAAAGGCGACACGGTCGAGGTGATCAACACCGATGCCGAAGGCCGCTTGGTGCTGGCCGATGTGCTGTGGTATGCACAAGAAACCTATAAACCCAAGGGCATCATCAATTTGGCAACCCTGACGGGGGCCATCATCGTGGCACTTGGGTCGGAACACGCAGGCGTTTTTTCCAACAACGATGCGCTGTGCGGGGCCTTCCTGAAAGCTGCGGGGGCTGAACATGAGGGCGCATGGCGTATGCCGATGGGCCAAGCCTATGATGACAAACTGAAATCGCGGCTGGCCGATATGATGAATGTGGGCGGGCGCGAAGGTGGCGCGATTGTGGCGGCGCAGTTCATCAAGCGGTTCATCAAGGACGATATGCCTTGGGTGCATCTGGACATTGCGGGCGTGACCTTGCTGAAGGGCGATACGCCCACAGCGCCCAAAGGGGCCACGGGATGGGGTGTTCTGGCGCTGAACCGCCTGATCGCCGATATGTTCGAAACC
>CAMAYO010000087.1 GCA_945862465.1 Pseudorhodobacter antarcticus
TATCTGACCGCTGTAGCGGGTGCTTCTGACGAATCTGCGTTAGAAGAGGTGCGCCTGTCTGCCTTGGGGAAAAAAGGCGAAATCTCGGCCCTGATGGCGTCTTTGGGCAAAATGGACCCTGACGCCCGCAAAGCCGCGGGGGCCAACCTGAACCTGCTGAAAGACGAAATTGACGCCGCCCTGCGCGCCAAAAAGGCGGGGCTGGCCGATGCAGCGCTTGATGAGCGTCTGCGCAGCGAGTGGCTGGATGTCACCCTGCCCGGCCGCCCGCGCCCACAAGGGTCGATCCATCCCGTCAGCCAAGTGATGGAAGAGTTGACGGCGATTTTTGGCGACATGGGCTTTGCCGTGGCCGAAGGCCCGCAGATCGAAAGCGACTGGTATAATTTCGACGCGCTGAATATTCCGCCCGAACACCCAGCGCGCCAAGAACACGACACGTTTTTCATGGCCCGCGCCGCCGATGATGCCCGCCCGCCCCATGTGCTGCGCACCCACACCTCGCCCGTGCAAATCCGCGCCATGACCGCCCAAGGCGCGCCAATCCGCGTGATAGCACCAGGGCGTGTGTACCGCATGGATATGGACCAAACCCATGCCCCTATGTTCCACCAAGTCGAAGGTCTGGCGATTGACCGCAACATTTCGATGGCCAACCTGAAATGGACGCTGGAAGAATTCTGCCGCGCTTTCTTTGAAGTGCCTTCGGTCGAACTGCGCTTTCGCGCCAGCCATTTTCCCTTCACCGAACCTTCGGCCGAGGTGGACATTCGCTGTTCATGGGAAGGCGGGCAGTTAAAGATCGGTCAGGGCGATTCATGGCTGGAAATTCTGGGGTCTGGCATGGTGCACCCCAAGGTTTTGGCCGCTGCTGGCGTTGACCCTGTAAAATGGCAAGGATTTGCCTTTGGAATGGGCATAGATCGCATCGCGATGTTGAAATATGGCATTCCTGACCTGCGCGCCTTTTTCGAATCCGATCTGCGCTGGTTGCGCCACTATGGCTTTGCCGCCCTAGACATGCCCGATTTGCCCGGCGGCTTGTCGTCGTAACGGCAGGGTTGGCCGCTCGCGGCCCCTGCACACTGCTTATCCCTAGCCCTGCACCGCGCACCCGCGCACAGGGTTCCCTGCCCCGGAGGCTGTTATGAAATTCACCCTGTCTTGGCTAAAGGATCACCTCGACACATCGGCTTCGCTGGATGTCTTGACCGAGGCCCTGACCGACCTTGGGCTAGAGGTTGAAGAGGTGGTGAACCCAGCAGCCAAGCTGGCCCCCTTTACCTTGGCCAAGATCATCCACGCCGAAAAGCATCCCGATGCCGACAAACTGCGCGTCTGCCGCGTGCTGACGGATGAGGGCGAAAAGCAAATCGTTTGCGGTGCACCCAACGCGCGCGAAGGCATCACGGTCGTGCTGTGCAAACCGGGCGATTATGTGCCGGGCATCGACGTAACCTTGGGTGTGGGCAAAATTCGCGGCGTCGAAAGCCACGGGATGATGGCATCCGAGCGCGAGTTGGAACTGTCTGACGAGCATAACGGCATCATCGAACTGCCCTCGGGCGCAGTTGGGGACCGCTTTGTCGATTGGCTGGCCATCAACCGCCCCGCCACGGTTGACCCGATGATCCACATCAAAATCACCCCCAACCGCCCCGATGCCTTGGCCGTGCGCGGCGTGGCGCGCGACCTTGCGGCGCGGGGTTTGGGCGTGCTGAAACCGCTGACAGCGGCGGTGATCAAGGGCGGCTTCCCGTCGCCCACCGGGGTCGCGATTGACGCTGACCTTAAGGCCAAAGGCTGCCCGCATTTCGCGGGTCGTACGATCACGGGCGTGAAAAATGGACCCTCGCCTGATTGGCTGCAACAGCGGTTGAAGGCCATCGGCCTGCGCCCGATTTCGGCGCTGGTTGATGTGACAAACTACTTCACCTTCGGCCTGAACCGCCCGCTGCACGTGTTTGATGCCGGCAAGGTCAAAGGCACGCTGCGCATTCATGCGGCAGCAGGCGGGGAAGAGTTTTTAGCGCTGGATGGCAAAACCTATACCCTGCGCCCCGGCATGATGGCGATTTCCGATGAGGCGGGTGTAGAATCGCTGGCAGGCATCATGGGCGGCGAAGTGTCGGGCTGCACCGAAGCCACGACCGACGTTTTCTTGGAAAGCGCTTTTTGGGATCCGATCACCATCGCAGCCACTGGCCGCGCGCTGAAGATCAACTCTGACGCGCGCTACCGCTTTGAGCGCGGAGTGGACCCCGCCTTTACGCTGGCAGGGCTAGACCTTGCCACGCAGATGATTTTGGACCTGTGCGGGGGTGTGGCCTCTGATGTCGTGCAAGACGGCGCACCTTTGGATGTCAGCCGCGCCTATAAGCTAGATCCGGCGCGTCTGATATCGCTTGTGGGCATGGATATTCCCGAAGCCGTGCAGCGCAAGACGCTGGAAGATCTGGGCTTTACCCTGAACGGCGATATGGCCACCCCGCCAACATGGCGCCCCGATGTTTTGGGCGAGGCGGATTTGGTCGAGGAAGTGGCGCGCATCGCCTCGCTCACCAAACTGCAAGGCCGGCCCCTGCCCCGCGTGCACACAGGCGTGCCGCGCCCCATTTTGACGGCTTTGCAAGTCAAAGAGCGCACAGCGCGGCGCACGATTGCAGCACTTGGGTATAATGAATGCGTGACCTACAGCTTCATTGACGCCGAAGCCGCGCGCCTCTTTGGTGGTGGGGCAGATGCGCTTCGGATCGAAAACCCGATCTCGTCCGAGATGACGCATATGCGCCCTGACCTGCTGCCTGGCCTACTGCGCGCGGCTGCGCGCAACCAAGCACGCGGCTTTGCCGATATGGCGCTGTTCGAAGTGGGGCCTACCTTTCACGGCGGCGAACCGGGCGAGCAAAGCCTGCTGGCCTCTGGCCTGCTGATAGGGTCCGTGGCCCCACGCGACCCCTTTGGCTCGCGCCGCGCTGTGGATGTGTTTGACGCCAAGGCCGACGCCGAAGCGGTGCTTGCATCCCTTGGCGCACCTGCACGGGTGCAAATCTCGCGCAAGGTGGCCGATTGGTGGCACCCGGGCCGGTCGGGGGCGATTGGCCTTGGGCCAAATGTCTTGGCGACTTTTGGCGAGGTGCATCCACGCGTCTTGCAAGTTATGGGCGTCAAAGGCCCCGCAGTGGCCTTCACAATCGCGATCGCTGCCGTGCCCGAACCCAAAGCAAAAACCCCCACCCGCGCCGCGCTGACCCTGTCAGACCTGCAAGCGGTGGACCGCGACTTTGCCTTTGTCGTCGATGCCAAAGTTGAAGCGCTGACTGCCGTCAACGCCGCCCTTGGCGCTGACAAAGCGCTGATCGACAGCGTGCGGGTGTTTGACCAGTTTACTGGCGAAAAGGCCGAAGCGCAGATGGGCGCGGGCAAGAAAAGCATCGCCTTCACAGTGCGCCTGCAACCGACAGAGAAAACCTTGACCGATGCCGAGATCGAGGCTGTTTCCGCCAAGATTGTCGAGAAAGTTAGCAAAGCCACCGGCGGAACACTGCGCAGCTGATAAGGTTGCGTCGCTTTCACTCAGGCAAAAGCCTTCACAGGGGGATATGAAATCCCCCTTCTTGCCGTGGCGGGGTCTTTATGGCTTGCGCCCGAACAGGCGCGCGAACCAGCCGCGGGTGCGATCACGGGCCTCTTGCACATCGGCCATGGCCGGGTCGACGACCCGTTCCCAAAACTGCAGCCACATCCGGCGGGCCAGCAGGGCAGCAGCGGCCAAAAATACCAAGATGATCACATTCAGCCAGGGGAAAGATGTGTAATCTGGGCCTGAAACGGCGGCGATATGCACAGCGTTGGGATAGATTGACAGGATCGGGATGCGCCAGCCGTAATGGGTGATCTGCACCCATTTGGGTGCTGCATCGGTCGATTGGTAATTTGCCGCCGCCGCCTGCAGGCTGGAACTGTCGTATTTGAAATAGGGCGGCCAGATCCAGCCGGTGTCTTCGTTGCGAAAGACCGTGCCGGTGCTGCCATCGGGATGGGCGGTGTAGATGAGGCGCACGTAGCGGTTGGTGGTAGATTCGGCCGTGCCGGAATCGGGCGAGGCGTAGAAATACTTGTTCACCCAACTGACGGTCGTCTGCCGGTTATCCAGCCCCGTGATCCGCACCACATCGTGCTGCGGCAAGTTGTAGTGCAGCAACCCCGCCACAAGCAGCGCTAAAAATCCCCAGATCGCCCATTTCAGCTTGCGCATAGCAATGTCCTTAACTGTGGTTGACGGCATAGGCGATGGCGACAATAAGCACCACCGGAACCACATAGATCAACCGAAGCGCCCTTTTGCGCAGCGAGTGGTCGTAGGTAACCATGCCTTGGCGCACGAAATCTTCGCGCAAACCGTCCTCGCCGCCAGAATCAAAGCGGTTTTCCAGACCTTCGCGGTGGACGGAGCGGAAATAGACCGACAAAAGCCCGTAAAGCACCGTCAGAGCGATAAACCCGCCGATGAGAAGTTGCAGCATGGCACTCTCCTTGTGCAGACTTTGCAGGTAAGCACCGCCTTGCCCGCCGTCAAGGCGCGGGGGTCACGGCCATGTTGTCAATCAGGCGAACCTCGCCGATCCACGCCGCCACCAGCAGGCGCAGGGGGCGCTTAAGGTCGGTGCTGGGCTGCATCGTTTCGCCGTCATGCAGGGCCAGGTATTCCACCCGATCGAAGCCCGCCTGATGCAGGGCGGCGATGGCGATTTTGATCGCTGTGTCAGCTTGGCCACCCGTGGTGACAGCCGCCACCACCGATTTCATGGCGCCAAAGAGCGCGGGCGCTGCGGCACGGGCGGCTGCGGGCAGGCGGGCGTTGCGCGACGACATTGCCAAACCATCCGCCTCGCGCAGCGTGGCGCAGCCAATCACCTCGATCTTTATATTCAGATCGGCCACCATGCGGCGCACAACTTGCAACTGCTGCCAATCTTTCTCGCCGAAATAGGCGCGATCGGCTTGGGTCATCCCAAACAGCTTTGCCACCACGGTTGCCACGCCCGCAAAATGCCCCGGCCGAAGCGCCCCTTCCAGCGGGTCTGCCACGCCAGAGACACTGATTTGGCTGGCAAAGCCTGTGGGGTAAACCTGATCAGGCGACGGCGCGAAGATCACATCTACCCCCAAAGGCGCGAGAAGGGCTGCATCTGCCGCCTCGGTTCTTGGGTAAGAGGCCAGATCTTGGGCCGAGTTGAACTGGGTGGGGTTGACGAAAATCGTCACGATCACCCGATCACAGGCGGCACGGGCCGCGCGCACAAGGCTTAGGTGGCCTGCGTGCAAAGCGCCCATCGTGGGCACAAGGCCCACAGTTTGTCCCGCAACCTTCCACGCAGCAACTTGGTGTCGCAGGTCGGAAACCGTATCTATCACCTTGGTCAAGCCGCGGGCCCCGATGCAGTATCGCTATAGCCATGTTCGGGCGCTGGAAAGCGGCGGGCGCGCACATCGGCCGCGTAGGCTGCAATAGCCTCATCGGCGGTTTTGCCCAGTTCAGCATAGCGATGCACAAATCTGGGGCGAAACTCGGTGAACGTGCCCAGCATATCATCGACCACCAGCACTTGACCGTCGCAATCCACCCCAGCGCCGATGCCGATGGTGGGGATGGACAGCGCCTGCGTTAAGCGGCCTGCCAGACTGGCAGGCACCTTTTCCAGCACCACGGCAAAGGCACCCGCTGCCTCAACCGCAAGGCCGTCTTGCAGCACACGGTCCGCCTCCGCCTCGCGGCCCACGACTTTGTAGCCGCCCAAGGTGTTCACAGCCTGTGGCGTCAGGCCAATGTGCGCCATCACTGGCACCCCGCGCTGGGTTAGAAAGGCAATCGTCTCGGCCATACGCGCGCCGCCCTCTAGCTTCACAGCGGCAGCCCCGGTTTCCACCATCAACCGCGCGGCATTGGCAAAGGCTTGAGCGGGGCTTTCTTCATAACTGCCAAAGGGCATATCGATCACGGCCATGGCGCGCTGCAAGCCGCGTGTCACCGCGCGGCCATGCAAAATCATCATCTCCATCGTCACGCCAAGGGTAGAGGGTAACCCATGCAGCACCATGCCCACCGAATCGCCCACCAAGGCGATGTCGCAATGGGCGTCAACCAACCGTGCCATGGGGGTGGTATAGGCCGTCAGCACAACCAAGGGCGCTTGCCCCTTGCGGGCCCGAATGTCGGGCGGCAGCACGGGGCGGCGGGCCCCTTGTGCTGTGGATGGTGTCGCGCTCATCTTTCACGCCCCCAAGCTTCACTGGGATGCACTATGGACACGGTTTGCCGCCCGCCGCAAGAATCTTGCGCTGCGTTGCGGCGCAAAGGTGGCTTGACCTGACCGCAAGGCTGGGGCGCAATGGGGGCAGAAAAGGAGAGCCCATGACCCACCCGAGCCTTGTCAAAGTCATCCGCGATGGCATCACCCCCGAAATCAGCCGCCCCGGCCCTGAACGCCTGATCTCTGGCGACCCTGTGCATACAACATGGAGCATCGAAGACACTGGCACCTTGTTTGCGGGCCTGTGGCATTCCACCAAGGGACTGTGGCGCACGCGCTACACGGAATGGGAATATGTGCATATTCTGGAAGGCCATTCGATCCTGACCGACTCGTCAGGGCAAGTCACCCACCTGAAGGCGGGCGACAGCTATATCCTGCGGCCCGGCTTTGCGGGAACGTGGGAAGTGGTCGAACCGACGCTGAAAGACTATGTGATCGTCGCCTGACACAACGCTCGGGCGGCTTAATTGCCGCCCGCAGCCTGCGCTTGGCGCCGAGCAGCCTCTTCCTCGGCGCGTGCTGCGGCGTGATAGGCGGCAAGGGCTGGGTTCGCAGCCTCTGCCGCTGCAAGGGCTGCAGCGTCTTGGACCTTTATGGCCTGATTCTCGGGCGTGTCGGGCACGGCGCGGCCATAGGCGTCTTCCATATAGGGGCCTTCCAGCGCCAGACTTTCGTCATAGCTGCGCACCTTTACCTTGGCGCCCATTTTGACACGGCCGTAAAGATCAATCGCATCTTGGTTATACAACCGGATGCACCCGGCGGAGGTGGCATGGCCTATTGAGTTGTTGTCGATGGTGCCATGAATGCGGAAGTTGCTGTCTTTTCCGTTGCGATACAAATACAGCGCCCGTGACCCAAGCGGGTTGTCCAACCCGCCCGACATGCCGCCCGCAAATTCCAAATATAGGTCCGGTCGGGTTTTCACCATATTGGCCGTGGGCGTCCAAGATGGCCACTTTTCCATCCGCCCAATGACACCTGCGCCTTTGAAAGACAGGCCTTCACGACCAACGGCGATGCCATAACGGATTGCCATGCCACCTTCCTGCACAAGGTAAAGCTTGCGCGCGAAGGGATCGACCACGACAGTGCCGGGCTTTTCCTCGCCAGTATAGATCACCTCGGTGCGTTGGTAGCCGTCGGCCATCAGGCGCGGATCAACGGCTGCAATTTGAAACCCGCCGTCTTCCAAGGCTTCGTAACCGGGCAAAGGCGGCGGTGGTTCCTGCGGTTCAGGCGTTTTTGGGGCGCAGGCAGCCATCATGGTCACAAGAGCCAAAGCGGCGCATTGGGCGAAGAGTTTGATCACGAGCATTCATCCGGCGGTTCAATTGTTCGATTTTCACCAAGCGCCTTACGCCGTTTGTGTCAAGCCCTTGTTACAAAACTGGCCCTGGCACGAAGGCAAAACACAAGTGACAGCTTTATTATATGGTGCGGGCAGCACTTATCAGCATGATGGGAATGCCGTCGCGAATGGGAAAGGCCAATTGCGCCTGATCAGAAATCAATTCCTGATTACTCGGATCATATCGCAAGACCGATTGGGTGCGCGGGCAAACCAAAGCTTCCAACATTCGCCGTTCTGTGGTCGTGGGGGGTGTGCCAGAGCTTTCGTCGTGGGTCATTGCAGCACATCATCCGAATTGCTGCCCGATTGCAGGGAAAAAGCGATCAGCGTTTCCAGAACACGGCAGCGGTCACTGAGCGTGCGCGCCTCTAGCAGGGCTTGTTTTTCTTCGGGGGCGAAGGGGCACAAGATCGACAGGGCATTCACCAGCAATTCATCCTCGGCCTCTTTGAGCGATGACCAATCCACCCCCAAATTGCGCTGCTTGAAATAGCGGGCCAATTTGTCCATGAAATCGTCACGGCGGAAATCGGTTTGCGTCTCTTCCGCCCGCAAATCATCGGAAAAATCCGCCCAGTCAACTTTGCAGCGGCGGTAGGGCACAAAACCCGCCACCTCCGACTCCACACGAAAGCGGGAAATCCCAGCGAGCGTAACCATATAACGGCCATCATCCGTTTCGGAAAAAGAACTGATCCGCCCCGCACAGCCCACCGATGACAGCACGGGCGCCCCACCTTGGCCCGCGCGCGGCTGGATCATCCCGATCATGCGGTGATCAGATTTCAAGCAATCCTCGATCATCGCGAGATACCGCGGTTCAAAGATATGCAGCGGCAACCGCGAGCGCGGCAGCAAGATGGCACCGGGCAGTGGAAAAACCGCAATCGTATCGGGCAGGTCGGCAATGTGTTTCATGATTTAACACCTAGTGCGCGTCCTGCCCTTGGCAAAGGGTCAGACGAAGATCATCGAAGATAGTCGGCGACGGCCCGCCAGAACCAACGGGTCTTGGGGTTTGAGCGCGTCAAAGAGAGTGAAGAGTTGAGCTTTGGCGGCCCCATCGTTCCACTCGCGGTCAAGCTTAAACAGGTCTAGCAGCAGATCAATCGCCTCGGCCACGTTGTCCTCGGCGTGCAAAGCTGTGGCCAGATCGAACATAACTTGCCGGTTGGAAGGGTCGCGAGCCAAAGCCGCGCGCAGGTCTTGCACCGGGCCTGCATTGGCCGCCTGACGCGCCAGTTCAATCTGCGCGCGGGCCGAGGCAAGTTCGGCCGAATTGGCAATCTTTGCCGGTGCGGCATCGGCAAAAGCTTCGGCCTTGTCGATCTCGTCAATTGCCAGATAGGCGCGGATCAGGCCGGCATAGGCCAAGGCATTCTCAGGCTCTTCGGCCAAGATGGCCGCAAAGGTTTCGGCGGCATCGGCGGCAGCGCCTTCTGCCAGCATTTCTTCAGCAGCCTGCAAAGCATCGGCCAAGCCGCCATCTGCGCCGCCGCCCATGGCGGACAGGGTATCCACGAATTTCTTGATCTCTGACCCGGGAATGGCGCCTTGAAAGCCATCAACCGGCTTGCCTTGCCAAAAGGCATAGACGGTCGGGATCGACTGAATACGCAACTGCCCTGCCAAGCCCTGCGCCTTATCGACGTCGATCTTGACCATTTTGACAGCACCCTTGGCGCCTTTGACCGCCGCCTCAAGGGCTGGGCCAAGGGTCTTGCAAGGGCCACACCACGGCGCCCAAAAGTCGACGATGACCGGCACAGTCATGCTTTGATCAATCACGTCTTGCATAAACGTGGCTTCGGACCCGTCTTTGATCAGATCGATCGCGGGAGCGGCAGGGGTGGGTTGGGCGGTTCCGAACATGGCATCCTCATGCGGCGAAAACTTTACGCGACGAAAACTTTCCCTCTATATGCGCACCCGCACGGGAAAGTCCAAGAGGTTAGGATAGTTTTGATATAATGCTTGGCAAAAGATGGGCCATCCGGCAAAAGATCTGCATGCAACTTGAAACGACATTGATCCCCGAAGTTCTTATCCTGACACCTGCGCGATTTGGCGATGCGCGGGGGTGGTTCAGCGAAACATTCAACGCTGCCCGCTTTGCTGAAGCGGGACTGGGTATGGATTGGGTGCAAGACAACCATTCGATGTCGGCCACCGCGGGCACTTTGCGAGGGCTGCATTATCAGCGCCCACCCCATGCCCAAGATAAGCTGGTGCGCTGCACGCGCGGGGCGATTTTCGATGTGGCGGTGGATGTGCGGCGTGGATCGCCCACTTATGGAAAATGGATCGGGGTTGACCTAACCCCCGACAATGGCAAGCAACTTTTCGTGCCCAAGGGCTGCCTGCACGGCTTTGTGACACGCTTGGCCGATACCGAAGTGCAGTATAAATGCTCTGACCTATACGCGCCCGATTGTGATGGCGGGGTGCGCTGGAACGACCCGACGCTCGCAATTGATTGGGGCGTGGCAGCGCCTGTTTTGTCGGCCAAAGATCAGGGGGCCCCGCTGTTTGCGGGCTGGGAAAGCCCGTTTGAATGGAGCGGTTCATGAAAGTGTTGATCACAGGCGGGGCGGGGTTCATAGGGTCTGCAGTGGTGCGTTTGGCCGTGGCGCAGGGGCATGAGGTGATCAACCTTGATGCGCTGACCTATGCCGCCAATTTGGAAAATCTCAATTCCGTTGCTCATTCCCCCCTTTACATATTCGCACAATCTGACATCCGCGGCCGCGCCAGTCTTGATCACGTTTTTGGCACGCATAACCCTGATATGGTTATGCATTTGGCTGCTGAAAGCCATGTAGATCGATCCATCGACGCGCCTGCAGATTTTATAGAAACCAACATAACTGGAACTTTCAACCTATTGGAAGCCGCGCGCGCCCATTGGATCAGGCGGGGCAAGCCTGAAAGCTTTCGCTTTCACCATATCTCGACGGACGAGGTCTTTGGTTCCTTGGGCCCCTCCGGAAAATTCACCGAAACCACCCCTTATGACCCGCGCAGCCCCTATTCGGCCAGCAAAGCCGCCAGCGACCATTTGGTGCGCGCTTGGGGGGAAACCTACGGGCTTCCGGTGCTGATCACCAACTGTTCCAACAACTACGGGCCCTATCATTTTCCCGAAAAGTTGATCCCCGTCGTGATCCTGAATGCGCTGCATGGGCGGCCCATCCCAGTTTACGGCGCGGGCGAAAACATCCGCGACTGGCTTTATGTCGAAGATCACGCCGCTGCCCTTTTGACCGTGCTGACCCAAGGCCAAGTGGGCCGCACCTATGCCATTGGCGGGCAGAATGAGGCGCGCAATATTGATCTGGTGCAGATGATTTGCACCCTGATGGATGAAATGCACCCCTCTGGCGCGCCCCATGCGCGGCTGATCACCTTTGTGACAGACCGCCCGGGGCATGATGCGCGCTATGCGATTGACCCGTCTCGAATCAGCGCAGAATTGGGGTGGCAGCCTTCGGTGACTTTGGAAGAGGGCCTGCGCAAAACTGTGCGTTGGTATCTGGACAATGAAGCGTGGTGGCAACCCTTGCTGGCCCGCCATGGGGTTGGAAAGCGTTTGGGAACCGCGGGATGAACAGTTGCAGCCTTAGCAGCGCCTTGTGGGACAATACGGGCC
>CAMAYO010000088.1 GCA_945862465.1 Pseudorhodobacter antarcticus
ACCCTGTCAGATTGGATGAACCAAGCCGACACCCGCGATATGGTTTTGGATGCACGGGCGACCGAGATGGGATTTTCTTGGTTCCAAGAACCCTCGGGCAAGCTGTGGTGGACGATGCTTTTGGGCGCTGCCGCTTAGAACAGACGTTATGGAAAGATGTTGATCTGTGTGCCATCGTTGACCATGGCGTAGATTTCTTCGATCTCTTTGTCGGTCACCGCGATGCAACCCGCCGTCCAATCGCCCTTCACCCGTGTCCAACCCGGTTGGCCGTGGATAAAAATATCCCCACCCGGCTGTTTGCCCGCCTTCTTGGCATAGGCCCGTTGGGCGTCGTTGGGGTAAGAAATGCGCAGCGACAGGTGGTAAGTTGACTTTGGATTGTGCTGGCTGATGCGGTAAGCGCCTTCGGGCGTTTTGCCATCCCCTTCAAACTGCTTGGGGCCCAAGGGATTACCGCCAAGCTGGATGCGATAGGCCTTCAGCACCTTTGACCCATGCAGCAAGTACATCTTGCGGTCGGCCTTATGCACCTCGATCGTGGTGACGCTTTCGCCGTTATATGAATACTGCTTGGCGCTTTTGGGCAGTTCAAGGCAAGCTGACAGCCCGAACAATGCAAAGGTCACAAAGATGACCCGAAGAAACCCTGCCATATCCCGCCCGCCTTTTGGTTTTTTGACGATCTAGCCCAAAGGCTGCGATCTGGCCAGTGGCTTCTAAAGCGGCGCGTTACAGCGTGAACTGCGCCGCCAATTCCACATGGGGCGACCAGCGGAATTGGTCGACAACCTGCACCCAGTTCAGCTTGTAACCGGCTTGGGTCAAAATCTTGGCATCGCGAGCAAAGGTGGCGGGGTTGCATGACACGGCCGCAATCACCGGCACTTTCGACTTGGCCAAGGTGTGGCTTTGCGCTTCAGCCCCAGCACGCGGCGGGTCGATGACGACGGCGTCATAGCCCTTGAACTCATCAGGCTCCAACGGGCGGCGATAAAGATCGCGGATGTCATTGGTGACGCGCTTGATCCCTTCGGCCATGCGAAAGCCCTTATCCAGCGCGGTCAGCATGGCAACATCGCCTTCTACGGCGTGGATTTCGGCGTTTTCAGCCAAGGGCAGGCCAAAGGTGCCGATGCCAGCAAACAGATCAATGATGCGGCGGGCGGGGCCTACAGCCCCTTTCACACTGGCGAGCAGGGCGGCTTCGCCTTCAGCTGTGGCTTGCAGAAAAGCGCCCACGGGCAAAGGCACATTGGCACGGCCAAAGCGCATCATGGGCTGGGCGCATTGGGCTATAACCTCACCATTCCAGCTTAGGCGCGCCAGGCCAAAGGCTTCGACCAGCCGGGCCAAGTCCATCCGCTGGGTGGAATCGGCAGGTTTGCCGCCCGTCACCGCAACATCGCCGCCTGACGAGGTGCGCGTGATGGCCAGATCCATCTCCTGACTGCGCGATCCACCCAGTTTCACAATCGCCTCTAGCGCCGGAAAAGCACCGATCAGATCGGGGTGCAGCAATTGGCATTCGGGCACGCCCACCAACACATCGGATGCGCGGGAATGAAAGCCCATCAACACCCCGCCCTTGGTGCGACGCGCGGCCAAAGTGGCGCGGCGGCGTGATCGGGGCGGGGATGTGATGATGGGGCGCAAATCAGCCTCTAACCCCTGCGCGGCCAAAGCGGTGCGCACAATCGTGGTCTTCCAATCTGCCACAAACGCATCTGACGCGTGCTGCATCATGCACCCGCCACAGGTGCGCGCGTGGCTGCAAGGCGGTTTGACGCGGTGCACCGACGGCGTCAAAATCCGCACATCGGCCAAAGTGTCGCCCTTGACCGTGCCGTCAACCTCTTCGCCCGGCAAGGTTTGGGCGACAAAGATCGACCCTTCGGGCCCTTGGACGATCCCGTCGCCCAAATGGCCCAGTCGCGCTATGGTGAAAGTCACTCTGCCGCTTCCTTGTCTTCAACGCCGATGAAGCCGCCGCTTTGACGGTTCCAGTAGCGCGCGTAAAGCCCCGACTGCGCCAAAAGCTGCGGATGGGTGCCTTGTTCGACGATATGGCCCTGATCGAGCACAATGATCCGGTCCATTTCCGCAATCGTTGACAGGCGGTGGGCGATGGCTAGCACCGTTTTGCCCTGCATGATGCGGCCCAAGGCTTCCTGAACGCTTGCCTCAATTTCAGAATCAAGGGCCGAGGTTGCTTCATCCAGCACCAAAATCGGCGCGTCTTTCAGGAAGGCGCGGGCCAAAGCGATGCGCTGGCGCTGCCCACCTGACAGCTTCACCCCGCGCTCGCCCAGAAAAGCGTCATAGCCGCTGCGGCCTTGGTGGTCTTTCAGGGTCAGAATAAACTCATGCGCTTCGGCGGCACGGGCGGCGGCGAACATCTCGGCCTCTGAAGCATTGGGGCGGCCGTACAGGATATTCTCGCGCGCCGAACGGTTGAACATCGCGGTTTCCTGCGTGACCATACCAATCTGACGGCGCAGCGATTCTTGGGTGACGGATCGCACATCAATCCCGTCCAGCAAAATATGCCCATTTTCCGAATCGTAAAGCCGCAGCAGCAAAGCCACCAAGGTCGACTTGCCCGCGCCCGAAGCACCGACGATGCCAATCTTTTCCCCCGGCGCCACGCTTAGCGACACATCCTGCAAGCCGCCCGCGGTGCGACCATAGGCAAAAGACACATGATCCATCGTGATCTGCCCTTTGACGCGGGGCATTTCCGTCGCATCGGGGGCATCGGTCAGGGAATAGGGCGGCGTTAAGGTGCGCAGGCCGTCCTCCACCTCTCCCAGATTGCCAAAGATGCCCATCAGCGAAAACGAAACCCACCCCGTCATCTGCGCCAAACGAAAGCTAACCGCGCCAGCGGCAGCAATATCGCCCGCGCTGGCCGCGCCCGTTGACCAAAGCCACACCGTGGCCCCCACCATCAGCACGGGCAAAATCCCTGCCAAACCCATCAGGTTAAAGCGGAACCAAGATGAGATTGCCCCATACACCATCGCAGAATCGCGAAAACCCTGCATCGCATCCAGCGCCACGCGGTCTTCGTGTTCGGTATGCGCAAACAGCTTGACGGTTTTCATATTCGTTACGGTATCAACAATCTGCCCCGTAACATTCGCCCTTGCCGAGGCCCGCATGGCCGAAGCCCCGCGCACACGGCGCAGATAGTAGCGGATGAACAAGCCATAAGCGACAACCCAAGCCAGCAGCACCAGCGACACCGCCCCGTCAATCGCCACCATCAACGCGACAGACCCGATCACCGAAGCCAGCGCGAAAGCCGCCGTTTCAATCGTGCCCGACACCACATCTGTCGCCGCCCGCGCCGTTTGCATCTGCTTTTGCGCAATACGTCCGGCGAAATCGTTGTCAAAGAAGGTGACAGAATGCCCTAAGGTCCAGCGATGCAAGCGCGACAAGATCAGCGGGAACAGGTTGGGTTCGATGATCAGCGAAAGGGCCGACGTGTTGATGCCAAACACAAGTGGCCGCACGACCAGATAAAACGCCGCGAAGATGGCGAACAACTGCCAGTGTTGGTTGAACACCTGCGAGGGTGTGCCGGTGGCAGCATCAATCACATGGCCCAGAATAACCGCGCTTACGGCTTCCAATGATCCTGCGATGGCCGACCAAAACGTGGCCCACAACACCCCCGCCCAAGCTCCGCGCAGCGCCCAGCCGAAGAACGGCAAGGCGCGCGCGGGGGGTGGCAGATCGGTCGGCTGAAACGGCGCGATGGCGGGGCCAAGCATCATGAGGCGGTATCTTCCAGATCATCGCGCAGAAAGCCGCCAGATTGGCGCGCCCAGAATTGCGCGTAAAGGCCGTTTTGGGCCAGAAGGGCGGCGTGGGGCCCCTGTTCTACAATATGCCCGCCGTCTAGAACCACGATCCGGTCCATCGCGGCGATGGTGGAAAGGCGGTGGGCGATGGCGATCACGGTTTTGCCCTGCATCACGCCGAACAGGGCAGTTTGAATGGCGGCTTCCGCCTCAGAATCCAGCGCGCTGGTGGCTTCATCCAAAATCAAAATCGGCGCATCTTTCAAGATCACCCGCGCCAAAGCCACGCGCTGGCGCTGCCCGCCCGACAGTTTCACCCCCCGCTCGCCCACATGGGCGTCATAGCCCTTGCGGCCCTGCGGGTCTTCCAGCGTCAGAATAAACTCATGCGCTTCGGCCTGCTTGGCAGCGGCGAGCATCGCGGCTTCGCCCGCATCAGGGCGGGCATAGAGGATGTTCTCGCGCACCGACCGGTGCATCAGGCTGCTGTCTTGCTGCACCATACCAATCTGGCGGCGCAGACTAGATTGGGTGACGTGGGCGATGTTTTGCCCGTCGATCAAAATCTGGCCTTCCTCGGTGTCGTAGAACCGCAAGATCAGCTTAGCCAGCGTCGATTTGCCAGCACCAGACCGCCCGATCAGCCCGATCTTCTCCCCCGGTTGCACGGTTAGCGACAGGTTCTGCAACCCACCCGACCCGCGACCGTAGTGGTGGCTGACGGCATTGACCTCGATCAGACCATTGCGAAAATCCAGCGGCTTGGCGTCTTTGTCATCCACAAGCGTCACGGGTTGGGTGATGGTCTGCATGCCTTCCTGCACCGTGCCTAGGTTTTGCACCAAGTTCGTCGTGGCCCACATGATCCAATAGGTCATGGAATGCAGCCGCAGCACCAAAGCCACCGCCGCCGCCACCAGCCCGACCGAGGCGCCGCCCTGATACCACAAATATATCGCCCAGCCTGATACGCCCGTTACCATCAACCCGTTCAGAAACGTCAGCGCGGTGTCCATCACAGTGACAATGCGCATCTCTTTTTGGAACGTGGTGCGCGCGGCTTCGATTGATTCTTTGGCATAGGCCAATTCGCGGTCGTCATGGGCGAACAGCTTTACCGAATGAATGTTCGTATAGCTATCCACCACACGGCCCGTCACCGCAGACCGTGCTTCAGAACTGGCCGTCGAAGCGGGGCCAGCGCGCTTGATCGTCCAGCGCATCAGCGACACATAGCCCACAAACCACGCGACCAGGGGGATCAGCAGCCGCAGATCGGCGTTGGCCAACATGATGGCCGCTGCGATCAAGGTGGTCGATGCGAAAGCCACCGCATCAAACACCTGAAACACCGCATCCCCTGCCGCTGGGGGCGCTTGCATGATGCGGTTTGCGATGCGGCCCGCGAAATCGCTTTCAAACCAGCCCACGGGTTGGCGCAGCACATGGGCGTGCGCGCGCCAGCGCATCATCGTGCCAAAGTTGGTCAAGATCGTATTGTGCAACAGCGCCACGTTCGTTCCGCCGATGATCGGGCGGATGAACACGATGGCCAAGGCGACCAAGATAATCTCTGCCCCATGCGCTGCCCAAACGCTGGCAGGCGTGCCTTGGCCTAGCAGGTCAACCAAATGGCCCAAATACCACAGCAACCCCACTTCCGATGCCGCATTCAGCGTTGAAAACAGCGCTGTAACGGCGAAAACCTTGCGAAACGGGCGGATATAGTCGGCCAGAAACGGCCACAACTGGCGCGGAGGCGTGTCGGTTTGGGTATAGGGGGCGTAGGGGTCAACAAGACCCTCAAAGAATTTGAACATGCTGGGCCTTTGGATTGCTTGCCGCATATAGCGCAAAACCACCCCAAGGGAAACCACGCTTAGGCCAGAAGATCATCTCGGCTTAGGCGCAGGTCGCTGGCCAACCAGCGGCTTTCCAACTCTGCCAGTTTTGCACCCAAAGCGGGGCCAGCAAGCGCAGGCATCAGGTCAGCAGCCGTCACGGGAAAACGGCTTGCAGCTCCGCGCGCAACATCGGCTTGCCACTGTGCAGGCAGGGGGCTTTCCAGCAACGCAGCACGGGCCAGCACCGCATCGGCCCCAGCCTCGGGCCCCAGCCTCCAGCCCAAGGCTGCGGGCGACAGGGCGTTGCCAACCTGATCGCGCAAGCGGGCCATCAGCCCCTGTTCCGACCGTGACAGGCGCAGCGCATTGTCCCAATCTTGCCCGCCCAGCACCACAAGGCGGCGCTGCCAGTGGGGGGGCGCCCCCGCTTCCAAATGCACCAAGGGCGCAACATAGCGCGGGTCAGCCCCGCTTAGAACGTGCCACAACACGCCCGAAGCGGCCATGCTGGCCAAGGCAGGTGCGGGATCGCGGGCCGATAAAAGCTTGCGCATCTCTGCCCCGATGCGTTCACGGCTTAGGCCGTCGATGCCATCTGCCAGTTCGGAGCAAGCGGCCAAACCTTCGGCATCCATGCCCAGCGCGGGGTCGCCGTAGGTGGCGGAAAAGCGGAAAAAACGCAGGATGCGCAGGTAATCTTCGCGAATGCGCTGTGCCGGTTCGCCCACAAAACGCAGGCGGCGGGCGAGCAGGTCTTGCAGGCCACCCAGCGGGTCAACCACCTCACCCGCAGGGTCGGCGTAGAGCGCGTTCATGGTGAAATCGCGCCGAGCGGCGTCTTGTGCCACATCGGTGGAATAAGCCACCACGGCATGGCGTCCATCGGTCTGGACATCGCGGCGAAAGGTGGTGATCTCATGCGGCAAACCACCTGCCAGCACGGTCACAGTGCCATGGTCAATGCCCGTGGGAATGGCCTTGAACCCAGCCGCCTCGACAAGGCGGACAACTTTTTCGGGCAGGGCATCGGTGGCCAGATCAAGATCGCCCACCGCTTCACCCAGCACCGCGTTGCGCACACAGCCGCCGACGAAGAAAACGCGGTGGCCGCCTGCTTGCAACGCGGCGCACAGCGCTTGCGTGGCAGGGCGCGTCAACCAATCGCCCGATATCTTCATAGCGCTGCCCTTTCCGCCAAACCGCGCAGAATGCGTGCGGTGGCCCCCCAGATGTAATAGGGGCCCCACGGAACGACATAATATGACCGCCACACCCCGCGCCACTGCCGCCGTTCGATCGCATAGCTGGCAGGGTTCAGCAGGTGTGACAGGGGCACAGTAAAAACCTCCTCAACCTCGCCCGCATCGGGGTTGGGGGTAAAGGGGGCAACCTGCGCCAAGATCGGGGTCATCTGAAAGCCTGTGACCGTTTGGTGCGGGGCCAAGCGACCCAACAGGCGCACGCGAGCGGCGGGTAGACCCACCTCTTCATGCGCTTCGCGCAGAGCGGTGTCTTCAAGGCTGGCATCTCCCGCCTCTTGGTTGCCGCCGGGGAAAGCGATCTGACCGGGATGGTGCTTAAGATGCGAGGCGCGTTTGGTCAAAATCACCCGCGACCCGGATGGATCAGGCACAATGCCCACCAAAACCGCCGCAGCCCGCAGGACCATATCCTTGGGGATCAACCCCGGGTTCAGGTCAAAGTCAGACGAGGCCCCGCCCGACCGCGCCAGTGCCGCGATCAGGCGGGTCAGGTCATTCGGCATCGCCCTCGGCCTTTTTCGCCTCAAACCCCAAGGTTTTGGGGTCAAACTCGTAATGCGCGCCGCAGAATTGGCAATCGGCAGTGACGATGCCTTCGGGCGTGGTCATGTGCGCGATGTCGCGCTGCGAATAGATCGACATGGTCTGATGCACCTTTTCGGCCGAGCAAGAGCAGCCAAAATGAACAGGTGTTGCGTCAAACACACGGGGGCCTTCTTCGTGAAACAGGCGCACCAGCAGTTCGGTCGGGGCCACGGTGGGGCCAATCAGTTCCAACTCTTCCACTGTGTCCAGCAAGGCGTTCACACGCGTCCAATTCTCAGCCGGTTCGCCGGCCAGAATATCGGTATGGGTCAACAACCCGCCCTCGCCCGACCCTTCGGGAGAGGCCACGATTTGGCCCACTTGCGGCATATGCTGCAACATCACCCCACCGCCCCGCCAATGCGAGGGGCGGCCCGGCATCTGGCTTTTGCCAAAGGTCAGCGCGAAACGGGTGGGCAGTTGTTCGGATTGGGCAAAGTAAGTCTGCGCGCAATCTGACAAAGAGTTGCCTGCGATGGGGGTAAATCCCTGATACGGCGTCATCCCCGCGCCTTGATCTAGCATCACGGCAAAATACCCCTCGCCCACTTGGGAATAGGCACTGGCCGCAGGGTCAAGCTGTTCGGCATCATAGCTGGCATAGGCACGAATGCGGGCGGGTTCGCCCTCGTCGCTGGGGCCATAGTAATCGGTGGCAATCAACCGCGCAGCCCCCTTGCCGCGCACCTGCAACGACAATTTCCAGCGCAGTTTGATGGATTGCCCGATCAACGCCGTTAGCAAAGCGGTTTCGGCCACCAAGGCTTCGATCTGGGGCGGGTATTGGTGCTGGCTTAAAATCTCGTCCAACGCGCCATCCAAACGGACAACACGGCCGCGAATATCGCTGACATCCAGCTGAAAGGGCAGGACGGTATCGTCCCAAGTGATGGTGGTTCCAGAGGCCATGGGGTTTCCTTAACGTGCCAAGCTTGGCATACCGCGCCTATATAGGCAGAGCAACCGCAGCACCAAGGGGGAAAGCCATGATCAGACGCTATGGCGAGGCTGTTAAAGTCGGAAAACCCTATCGGCGCAGGCCAGGGGTTTACGCCGTGCTGTTGCGCGGGGGGGAAGTCTTGTTAACCCATCAGGCAGCGCCCATCCCAGAATACCAATTGCCCGGCGGCGGGATTGATAAAGGCGAAGCGCCAATCGCCGCCCTGCACCGCGAGATTTACGAGGAAACCGGCTGGCATATCGCCCCGCCGCGCTGGCTGGGCACCTATCGGCGATTCACTTTTATGCCCGAATACGACATGTGGGCCGAAAAGGTCTGCACGATCTATGTGGCCCGCCCCACCCTGTGCCAAGGCCCCCCGTCTGAGGCGGGGCACACGGCAGTTTGGGCCCCCGCAAGGGTGGCCTTAGAGCTGTTGGACAATGTCGGCGACCGCGCGATGCTGTTTGGGGCTATGGCGCGGTTTGGGCTGTAGCCTTAAGCGGCGCGAATCACCCTTTAGCGGCTTTGGGCAAACTTTGTGCCCCTGCCCCCGCGCTGGGCTGTCGATGCGTCTTGTTCCCTTGGCAAAAACTGACTAGACCCCGCACAGTTTTTGCTGTGGGAGCGCCCCTATGTCCACCTTCAAGCCCAAGAAAGTCGTGCTGGCCTATTCTGGCGGGCTCGACACCTCGATCATCCTGAAATGGTTGCAAACCGAATATGGCTGCGAGGTGGTGACGTTCACCGCCGACCTCGGTCAGGGCGAAGAGCTGGAGCCGGCGCGCCAAAAGGCGATCCTGATGGGGATCAAGCCGGAAAACATCCACATCGTCGATGTGCGCGAAGAATTCGTGCGCGATTTCGTCTTTCCGATGTTTCGCGCCAATGCCCTGTACGAAGGGCTGTATCTGCTGGGCACATCCATCGCCCGCCCGCTGATTTCGCAGCATTTGGTGCGAATTGCGCATGAAACCGGCGCTGATGCTGTGGCGCATGGCGCAACTGGCAAGGGCAACGATCAGGTGCGCTTTGAACTGTCGGCGGCGGCCTTGGACCCTGCGATCAAGGTGATAGCACCTTGGCGGCTGTGGGATTTGACCTCACGCACCAAGCTGTTGGAATTTGCAGAAGCGAACCAGATTCCCATCGCCAAGGACAAGCGCGGCGAAGCGCCCTTCTCGGTCGATGCGAATTTGCTGCACACCTCGTCTGAGGGCAAGGTTCTGGAAAACCCCGCCGAAGAAGCGCCCGAATTTGTCTATCAGCGCACCGTCAGCCCTGAAGAGGCCCCCGATCAGGCCGAAATGGTGGAAATCACTTTTGAAGCGGGCGATGCGGTGGCGATCAACGGGGTGGCTATGTCACCCGCCACGATCTTGACCAAGCTGAACGAAATCGGCGGCAAGCATGGCGTGGGCCGATTGGACTTGGTGGAAAACCGCTTTGTCGGCATGAAATCGCGCGGGGTTTATGAAACCCCCGGTGGCACGATCTTGCTGGAAGCGCACCGTGGGATAGAGCAGATCACGCTCGATTCTGGCGCGGGGCATTTGAAAGATTCGATCATGCCGCGCTATGCCGAATTAATCTACAATGGTTTCTGGTTCTCGCCAGAGCGTGAGATGCTGCAAGCCCTGATCGACAAAAGCCAAGAGCGGGTGTCGGGCACGGTGCGGGTGAAGCTGTATAAAGGGTCGGCGCGCACAGTGGCGCGGTGGTCGGCCTATTCGCTGTATTCCGAAAAGCACGTGACGTTTGAAGAAGACGCTGGCGCTTACGACCAAAAAGACGCGCAAGGCTTTATCACGCTGAACGGGCTGCGGCTGAAGCTGCTCGCTGCACGCAATGCGCGGGTGAAGTGAGCGTTTAGAAGGTGTGTGAAACAAGGCCGGGGATGTCCCCGGCCTTTGTCATTTGATGGCGAGTGCTGCCAGCTTTTCATAATGCGGCATGGCGGCATCGGCCAGCTTTTGGAACTGGGGCAGCAGATCGGGCAACGGGCCTTCGGGGTCATCAAGCCCCGTCGATTGATGCACGGCGTTATACCAATGCGGCGCCCAAACGCCGTCAAAGGGCTTAGGGCCTGCGGGCCATTTCAGCATGGCTTCGGTGAAGGGAATATTCAGCGCAGCACAGAGCTTGGTAAGCGTATCGCGTGGGTTTGCGCGGATGTCGAAACTATCGACCACCAGCGGGGCGGCACCTTGCCATTGGGCGACTTGGTCAAAGAGTTCGGCCTGTTGGACAAAGCCAAGGTCCGCCAAAGTGGGGCTTTCGCGCTTTTTGGAATAACTCGCCACCACCCGCGCGGGGTGGCGGATTAGGAAGACATTGGTCAGCCCCCGCATAAAGCCGCGATCAAAGGCGGAGATCATGTGGAGGGTCATGTGCTTTTGGTAAAACAGGCGCTGTGCGGCGGGAATGGGGCCTAGACAGGCGCTGGCGACCTTGGCGGGGTCAGGTTGGCCAGCGGCGATCACCTCGGGCGTCATGGGATGGTCTATGCCCGTGGCGGCAAGATAGGCGGCATAAAA
>CAMAYO010000089.1 GCA_945862465.1 Pseudorhodobacter antarcticus
CGAAGCGCCGCCCGATTTGCTGCCGAACATCCCCGCCATTTCGGCGTAGGTGAAGCTTTGCAAAAAGCCCATGACCATCGAAATGATCCACACAAGGAAAGCCAGCTTTCCGGTTGTGCCCGCGATCCCACCAATCGAGAACAACACCAGGGGCGGCACACCTGCCGCAACCCAGAAGGCGCCTTTCCAGTCTAACGCGCGGACCAGTTGGCGTTCGCCACCCGCGCTTGATTCCATCGTCATATCTAACCCTCTCCCGTCATGTTTTTGCTCGCCCCCAGCCTGAGGATGGCCAAAGGTCATTCGCACCGAGCTTCAGCCCAGATGACGCATTAAAAGCACGAAGGAGGATTCAACGCTAGAAATTTTTATCTGGCGGAAAAATTGTTTACTTGCGCAGTCATGGCGGCCTTCGATCTGCCCAAAAGCGCAGCAAAAAGCCCGGCGCAACGCGGCGCCGGGCTTTGGAATTGCCGCGATAGGCTTAGTTCTTCAGGTAGCTTTCCATCGAATCTTCCAGCGCATCTTTCCACGGCGTGTGGTGCACTGGGGCCATCGTGCCGGTGATCACCGACTTATAGGCATGGTTGCGGAACTCCATGATTCCGGCCTTTTTGTGGTCTTTCCATTCAAAGAACGCCTCGCAGGCCCCATCCACGTCGAACTTGGGATAGTCGGTTTCCGCGATCAGTTCCTTCACATAGTCGCCTTGATAATGGATAGCGTCATGCGCGTCTTGGCCTGCATCTTCGCGCGCCTCACGGTCTTTTACATCGGCCAGCATCACGGCCTTGTCGGTCGGCACCGCGATTTTGCCCATGATGGCATCGCGCACCCACCAAGCTTGGGCGTCAAACATATTGAAGGTGAACCACTGGTCTTGCATGCCCAGATAAAACAGCTTGGTGTTATTCACCCAAACCACGCCCTTATACAGATCAGCAGCAGCCAAACGGTTTGCGGTCTTCAGGCGCAGATCGTCGGGCAGGAACGGGAAGTGGTGCTTGTAGCCGGTGCACATGATAATCGCATCGACCTTTTTGGACGTGCCATCTTTGAAATATGCAGTCGTCTCATCCACATGGTCCAGCGCGGGCACTTCGTGGAAGTTATCGGGCCAATCAAAGCCCATCGGCGCATTGCGATAGGCCACAGTCACTGACTTCGCGCCATATTTCCAGCATTGGCTGCCGATGTCCTCGGCTGAATAGGACGAGCCCAGCAGCAAAATGTCCTTATCATGGAACTCCATGGCGTCGCGGAAGTCATGGGCGTGCAGCACGCGGCCGCCAAAGATGCCAAAGCCCGGATATTCCGGCACGTTCGGGGTAGAGAAGTGGCCCGAGGCCACGATCACATTGTCAAATTCTTCCTCATACATCCGGTCTTCAACCAGATCATGCGCCATCAGGGTGAAATTGCCCTTGGCCTCGTTATACTTCACAAATCGCACGGGATGGCGAAAGCGGATCCACGGGCGCACGCCGGCCTTTTTGACGCGGCCTTCGATATAGTCGACCATGACTGCGCGCGGCGGGTACGACGCGATTTGCTTGCCGAAATGCTCTTCAAACGAATAGTCGGCAAATTCCAAGCCCTCTTTCGGGCCGTTGGTCCAAAGGTAGCGATACATCGAGCAATGCACAGGCTCGCCATACTCATCCAAGCCAGTGCGCCAAGTGTAGTTCCACAGTCCGCCCCAATCGCCTTGCTTTTCAAAGCAGACCACCTCGGGGATCTCTTCCCCTTTGGCGCGTGCCGACTGGAAGGCGCGCAGTTGTGCCAGCCCTGATGGGCCTGCGCCGATGACGGCAACTCTTTTCTTCATGGAACTCTCCCTAAGCTTGGGCCGTGCGAATCTTGCCCTTGGGGCCAACCCTATCCAGACCTTATGCTGAGTGTCAATTTTTCTTCCTGTCGTGAAACGCCCTTGCGGCAAAAAGCGGCATTCGCTCTTGCAGTGTTGGCCCAAGTCTTTACCAAGGGGCGACCTTATAGGACCGCGCCGATGATATCCCTGTCGCCCATTCACCGCGTCTTTGCGGGCTTTGCCTGTTATTCCTTTGCCATGGGCAATATCTTTCCCCGTCTGGCTGACGTGCAATCGGGCATGGGGGTGACGACGGCGGCCTTGGGCTTGGGGCTGATCGGTGCACCGGTGGGCACGTTGATATCGTTCACCTTCGCCAGCCCCTATCTGGACAAGATCGGCTACGGGCGGCTTTTGCCTTGGGCGCTGCCGCTGCTGGCTGCACTTTATGCCTTAGCGGTGCAGGCACCCTCGCCCTTGATTTTGTTCTTGATGCTGCTTCCCGTGGGCGTGGTGATCGGCTGTGTAGAGATCATGCTGAACGCCGAAGCTGACCGGACCGAGTTTATGGTGGGCCGCCGGATCATGAACCGTTCCCATGCATTTTGGAGCATCGGCTTCTTTTCCGCCGGCCTTTTTGGCGCACAGGTCGCCAGCTTTGGCATCAGCCCGCAGCTGCATTTGGCTTTGGTCGTGCCCATTGTGGGATTGGGAAGTTATTTGGCGCTGCATGATTATGCCCCCTCCCCCCCGCGCGGGGCCGAAGGCGATCACAAAGCGCCGCTCATCGTGGCCCCAACTTGGCCGATCTTGGTGCTGGTGGTTGTCACCATCCCCGCGATGGTCTTGGAAGGGGCCAGCATGGATTGGTCAGCCATCTACATGCGCGATTCTTTTGGGTCGGATAAGTTCTGGCAGGGCATCGCCGTGGCCTCTTTTGCCGTGCTGCAAGGCTTGATGCGGTTTTATGCCGATGGCGTGGTAGAGCGGTTTTCCCCCGCAGCCCTTGCGCGGGTGCTATTTGTGGCACTCGGCTTGGGCTGTATAACCGTGGTGCTGTCGCCTTGGCCCGTCCTGTCGCTGATAGGCTTTGCCGCGATGGGGCTTGGCACTTCGGCCATCTTCCCCTTGGCCATGTCGGCGGCAGCCCAGCGCAACGACCGCCCCTCGGCCCTGAATATCGCGGCGCTGGCACAGTTTTCGTTCATGATCTTCCTGATCGCTCCGCCGATCTTGGGCTTTATTGCCCATGGCTGGGGCATCCGCACGGCTTACGGAATCGCCCTGCCCTTTGTGCTGATCAGCCTTGTTACCGCAGGGGCCTTGGGCAAAAAGGTCTGAAGCCAACCCCACCTTGTGGCCTGCCCCATCTTCAGGCAAAAGCGCGCGTCACAAGCCCCCTGAAAGGCCAAGATCATGGATTACAGCAAGTCCGGCAACGCAAAATTCGGCAAGGGCATCCCGCGCCATCTGGAAAAGAACGCCAAGGCCCCAGAAGGCAATGGCGGGCGCGAAACCAAGGAACAGCTTTTGGCCCGCATGAAAGTCGCAGCCTTGGCAAAGGCCGAAAAGAAAGCCGACTAGCCCTTGTCCTAACACAGCTTTGTCATAAGCCTGTCACAAGCGGGCGTCACAGGTGATTCCCAATCATTCGCCAGAGGCTTGCATGGACCCCTATGTCATCGAAGGTGCGCGCGTCATTCTACCCTTGGGGGTGGAAGACGTCTCGGTGCGCGTCGAGGGTGGCAAAATCACGGGGCTGGATAGCCCGCGCGATGGGGCAAGGGTGATCGACGGCCGAGGCAGAATTCTAGCGCCTGCTATTATCGACATCCACGGCGATGCCTTTGAACGCCAGTTGATGCCGCGCCCCGGTGTTGATTTTCCCCTGCACGCTGCCTTGTTGGAAACCGACCGCCAACTGGCCGCCAACGGCATCGCCACCGCCTACCACGCCTTGACCCTGTCGTGGGAGCCTGGCCTGCGCTCTGTCGCCATGGGCAATGCCGTGCTGGACGGGCTTTTGGCGCTGGCCCCGCGCCTGACAGTGGAAAACCGCCTGCAACTGCGGTGGGAGACCTTTTGCTTCGAGGCCCTGCCCCTGATCGAACGCGCTCTTGCGGGGCCGCTGCTGCCCTCGATCGCGTTCAACGATCACACGTCGATGGCGGTGCTGCACCCTAGCACCGCGATGCAAGACCGCCCGTTTGACCATGATCCGGCCTTTCCGGTGGTCGATATGACAAGCGCAGGCTTTGCCGCGAAAATGGCGGACAGGGGCAAACGATCTGGCCTGTCGCAAAGCGATTTTGTGGCCCTGATCGGGTCCATCTGGCAGCGCCGCCCCAAGGTGCAGGGTGTGATGGATCAGGTCGCGGCTTTGGGCCGCGCTGCGGGCGCGCCGATGCTCAGCCATGATGACAGCCGCAGCGAAACCCGCCGCCACTACCACGATCTGGGTGCCAAGATCAGCGAATTCCCGATGAACATCCAAGCCGCCCAAACCGCCCGCGAGTTGGGCGATTGGATTATCTTTGGCGCACCCAATGCGGCACGGGGCGGCAGCCACCTTGGATCGCCGGGCGCGGGCGATATGATTGAACGCGGACTGTGCGATATTCTGGCGTCTGACTACTTCTATCCCGCGATGCTGTCTGCCATGGCGCGCCTGCTCGCCCAAGGGCGCGGCACGCTTGCCCAACTTTGGCCGCTTATCTCGACCAACCCCGCCCGCGCGCTTGGCCTGCACGACCGTGGCGCAATAATCCTAGGCCACCGTGCTGACCTTGTCTTGCTGGATTGGCCCGAGGGTGAGGCACCTGCCGCACGCCTGACACTTGTCGCGGGCCGGCCGGCCTATCAAGCCACCCCCTACCCGCTTTAGCCTTACCCCCTTCATTTCGGCGCCAATACTCTGGGGATGCACGCATCTGCCCGCGCGTTGCGGGCCTTACATATGCAAGACAGGCCAAAGCGAGGCGACAAGCAACGCTGCCATCGTCCAGTTGAAGACGGCCAAGCGGCGCTTGTCGGTGAGCAGATGGCGCACCTGTTCACCCGCCAAGACCCAAACCGAAATCGACGGCAAGTTGACGAAAGAAAAGGCCGCGCAAACGATCAAAACTGATCCGATGCCGCCCGAGGCATAGGCGCTGATCGCCCCCAAGGCCATGGCCCAAGCCTTAGGGTTTACCCACTGAAACGCCGCCGCCTGCACAAAGGTCATGGGCGTGCCGCCAGCCTTACCCGCCCCCGGCGCCGCCGCATGGGCAATTTTCCAAGCCAACCACAGCATATAGGCCACCGACAGCACCTTTAACGCCAGCTTGGCCGGCGGGAACGCCTCAAATATCCCCGCAAGGCCCAAGCCCACCAAGAACACCATCAACCCGTGGCCCAGCGAGATGCCAAACATATGCGGTAGGGTGCGGCGAAAGCCGAAATTGGCCCCTGACGCCATCAGCATCAGGTTATTCGGCCCCGGCGTAATCGAGGTGACAAAGGCGAAAGAAAGAAGCGCAAGGAAGATGTCATAGGTCATGGGCAGGTTTCCAAACCAACAAACTGCGTGGGTAAAGGGGATAGCCGTGCAGAGATGACGAAAGCCGCCGCGCAAGGCAAGCGAATAGGCCGCTATACGAAGATTTGGCCGCTCTGGTGGGAATAAGGAACATTCTTCTGCAAACACGCCTTTAATTGGTATGGCGCTTCCCCCCACACCCTGCTTTCCCCGTTGCCCGATTGCCCTGCTTGCCCTAGCCTTACCTCATCAATTTTTCCGGAGGACCTCATGACCCTTGGCTTCAACACCCTCGCCATCCACGCCGGCGCAGAGCCTGATCCCGCCACCGGCGCGCGGCAGGTGCCGATTTATCAAACCACCGCCTATGTGTTTCGCGATGCCGATCACGCGGCCAAATTGTTCAACCTGCAAGAGGTGGGCTATATCTATTCCCGCCTAACCAACCCCACCGTGGCAGCGCTTGCAAACCGTGTGGCGGCATTGGAAGGCGGGGCGGGGGCGGTGTGCTGCTCGTCTGGTCACGCGGCCCAGATCATGGCGCTGTTTCCGCTGATGCAGCCCGGCACCAATGTCGTGGCTTCAAACAAGCTGTACGGCGGCACGATCCAGCAATTCAACAACACGATCCGCAAGTTTGGCTGGTCGGCCAAGCTGGTGGACTTTGACGATCCCAAGGCCATTGCCGCCGCGATTGATGACAACACCCGCGCTTTGTTCTGCGAAACCATCTGTAACCCCGGCGGCGCTGTGTCTGACCTTGACGCCATCGCGCGGGTGGCCAACCAGCACGGCCTGCCATTGATCGTGGACAACACCACCGCCACGCCCTTCCTGTGCCGCCCCATCGAACATGGCGCGACTTTGGTGGTGCATTCGGCCACCAAATACCTGACCGGCAACGGCACTGTCACCGGCGGTGTGGTGGTGGACAGCGGTAAGTTTGACTGGTCAGCCTCGGGCAACTTCCCCTCGCTTGCAGCACCAGAGCCGGCCTATCATGGCTTGAACTTCCACGCGGCTTTGGGGGCTATGGCTTTTACCTTCCACTCTATCGCCGTGGGTCTGCGCGATCTGGGCATGACAATGAACCCCCAAGGCGCGCATTATACGCTGATGGGCATCGAAACCCTGCCCCTGCGGATGGAGCGTCACGTGCAAAACGCCCAAGCCGTGGCCGAATGGCTAGAGGCCGATCCGCGCGTGGATTTTGTGACCTATCCGGGCCTGAAATCGTCGCCCTATCACAATCTGGCCAAGATGATCGTGCCGGGCGGGGCGGGGGCTTTGTTCACCTTTGCCGTCAAGGGCGGTTATGACGCTTGCGTGAAGCTGGTCGATCATCTGAAGCTGTTCAGCCATGTGGCTAACCTTGGCGATACCCGCAGCTTGGTGATCCACTCGGCTTCCACCACGCACCGCCAACTCAGCGATGAACAACGCGCCGCGGCGGGGGCGTCTTCGAACGTGGTGCGCCTGTCGATCGGGATCGAGGACGTGCGCGACATCATCGCCGATCTAGATCAGGCGTTGACAGCTGCCACCGCCTAAGGGTCTGGCAAGACAGTTTAAGGGGCCGCTCATGGGGCGGCCCCTTTGCGTTAGGGCTTTAACTGCCAAACAATCGTAACTTCCGCCGAAACCCCCACCTCGCCCACAGCCAAGGGCACGGCGCTGTCAGCGGCAGCTTTATACAGCATCGGCATGGGCTGTTGCCCGCCACCACCTTCGGTGATCGACACAATCGGCCCAAGGGTTTCGCCCGCAGCCAATGCCAAAACTTGCGCGCGGGCCAAGGCATCGGCGACAGCAGCTTTGCGGGCCTCGTCCTCGACCGGACGGGGATCGGCCAAGCCAAAGGACAGGCCGTTCAGGGTATTGGCCCCATCCGCAATGGCCGCATCCAAGACAGGACCTGCCATATCAAGGTCTGCGATGCGCACCGTCAGCGAAGAGCTTGCGATGTAGCCTTGGATGTCTTGCGCTGTACCTGATGCGTTCATCACCCAGTTGGGGTTCAGCGACAGGCCCGTGGTTTGCATATCGCGGTCGGCCACCTTGGCCGCGATCAACCGCGCGATCACGGCTGAGGCCGCATCGTTGTTCGCGGCCATAGCCTCTGCCGCCGTGGCCCCCGTTGTGGTGACGCCCAGCGACAAGGTGGCCTGATCGGGGACTGCCGTCACAGTGGCTGCACCTGTAACCGTTAAGGTGCCATTGGCCTCAGCCAACGCAGCTGCTGGCAAAAGCAAAGCCGCCGCAAGGGCGCAGGAGAGCAAAAGGCGCATGGGGTTCTCCGTTCAAAAATTTGTCTCACCATCCTTGGCCGTTACATCAAGTATTTGCAGGAATCTTGTGGAGCTTTGGCTTTCAATCGGCGATTTCCCGCTATAGGAAGATCAAGAACCCCGCAGAGCGTTCCTGCCTGTCTGATGGCTGTTATAGACACATCACATGAAACCATCCTTCGCCCTTGATCTGCGCTTTAGCGTCCTGTCGTTGCTGCACCGCACCGCGCGCGGCTGGACCAAGGTGGGCGAAGCAACGCTTGACGCCCCCGACTTGGCCGAGGCTTTGGCCTTTATGCGCTCGACAGCGCTTGGCCTGTCACCGCGCGGGATCACAACAAAGCTCATCCTGCCCAACTCGCAAATCCTTTACTCCAAAGTCATGGCCCCCGTGGCAGAGCCATGGACCCGCACCCGCCGCATTGGCGCGGCCTTGGACGGGTTGACACCCTATCGCTTAGACGAATTGGCCTATGACTGGTGCGAAACGGCATCCGGCGTGCAAGTGGCCGTGGTCGCCAAAGAGACACTGGAAGAGGCGGAAACCTTTGCCCGTGACCACAGGCTGAACCCTGTGTCTTTTGTCGCGGTGCCAGAAGAAGGGACCTATCTGGGCGAGCCGTTCTTTGGGGCCTCGAAGCTGTCGAAATCGCTTTTGGCCAAGGATGAAACGGTGGAGCGTGACAGCGAAGCCGTGCGCGTGTTTGGTCGCTCGGCGCCCAAGGCCAAACCCATCGCGTCGGAAGACCCTGCCGCTGAGGTTCTAAAACCTGAACCACCCAAGGCTTCGGCCGTGGTGGCTGACACCCCCCAACCTCCAGCGCCGATCGCCAAAGACGAAGTGCCTGTTACGGCGGATCAACCCGCTGTGGTCGAAGCCATCCTGCCCGATCCAGCCGCGCCAGAAGAAACCAATCCAACATCTGCCGCCCTTCAAGATGCCACCCCCGCAGAGCCTGCGTCGGTCGAGGCGCCTGTGATGGGTCAAGAGCCACTTGACGTTCCCGATGCACTGCCTGCTTCCCCACCCATTTCCGCGCCTGACGAGGCTGTGCGGCAAGAGCTTGTGCCGCAGGAGGCTGTGAACCCAGCCGCAGATACCGCCCAGCCCGCGCCCAATACCGACGCGCCCGAAGCCCCGATGCTGGTGGATGTCGCCGCAGACGACGATGACGTGCCGTTGGAAGCTGTGCCAAAGCCCCAACCCGCCGCGAAAAAGAGCGCGTCTGTTCTGTCTGCGGCAGCCCCCGCAAAACCCAAAGCGCCACGCGATGCGCGTCTGCGTGCCCTCGGCCCTGCAGCGACAGGCCGCCCGCCTGTGGCACGCCCTGCGTCCGCCAAACCCCTGCCCAAGACAGGCCTAACGCCCCGACCAACAGCCGCGCGCCCGTGGCAGACCACGCCTTCCACGTCGACCAAGGACAAGCAGGGCAGCGGGGCCGACTTGTCCGCCCCGCGCACAGCTTTTGATCGGATGATGGCCGCCAATGGGCGCGCAACGCACAAGCAACGCCGGTATCTGATCCTGATGCTTGCTGCGGTTTTGGTCGCTTTGCTGGCCCTTATAGCCGTTTGGTCGAGCCTTAGCCTTGGCACAAATGGGGCAGACAACAGCCCAGCCACCCCAGCCGCCGTGACGGCCCAAAGCAGCACATCGCCCCCCGCAGCATCCAACCTGCCTAGCGCGCAAGATGAGGCGGTGGCAGACGGCCAATCCGTTGAACCCGCGACTGCGACTGTGCCCAAGACCACCTCTGCCGATGCCGCCAAAACGAACGAATTGGGTGCGGGCGAAGAGACAACGACCGTGCCGAAAGTGAACGGGAAAGACGAAATCTTCTTGGCCGGCGCGGATACGCCGCCCGTCAGCCAAGACCCAATCGCCCTGCCCGCTCTTGTGGGAGGCGCAGATTCACCGCCGATCCTGCCCGCAGCCCCGCCACCCTATGGTGCAAACCTCACATCAGACGAACCGCCCGCCCGCCTGACCCCCACGCCCGAAGGTGTCATCACACCAGAGGGCGTTTTGATTATTGCCGGTCAACCGCCCAAAGTGCCCCCCGCAAGGCCCGCAGATTTGGTGCCAAGTGTCGCGCCGCAAACCGCCACGGCAGAGGCGGTTTTGGCGCAAGACCCCAGCTTTGTTGGCAAACGCCCACGCGCGCGCCCAGCTGATCTGGTGCCTGACGCATCTATCCCCAGCGTCTCAAATGTGCCGCCCCTCGACAGCCGCTTTGCCAGCCTGCGGCCGCAAGCCCGCCCTACGGATTTGACCCCACCTGCCCCTGCACCAGACGCACTTGTGGCCGAGGGGGTGGTGTTGTCCTCCTCGCCCCTTCCGCCAGCGCGGCCGGCTGATGTGACCACGGGCATTAACGATGCTGTCGCCGTGGCGTTGAACCAAGACACCGTGGCGGATCAACCGGCTGCCGACCAACCGGCCGCCGAACCCGAAGCCGATGTTGAAGCCCCCGCACCAACCTTGCCGACCAATGCCTCTGTGGCCAAACAAGCCACAGAAAGAAACGCCCTGAACGCCAATCGTGTTGCCCTGTTGGGCATCTTTGGCACGCCGACCACCCGATATGCGATGGTCCGTCTGGCCAGCGGACGGGTCAAGAAAGTGCAAGTGGGCGATACGGTCGAAGGGGGGCGGATTGCTGGCATCACGGCAGAGGCCGTGAAATACCAAAAAGGCAGCCGGATCGTCACCCTATCGCTGCCCTAAGGAGAAAGGCTGCTGCGGCTTAACCTGCAGCAACGCCCGCTTCAGCAAAGGTCGCCATGCCAGAATGACAGGCCGCCGCCGCCTTCACGATGCCAATCGCCAAAGCTGCCCCCGACCCTTCGCCCAAGCGCAGGCCCAGCGACAAGAGCGGCGACTTGTTCATGGCTGTCAGCAAACGGGTGTGAGCGGCCTCAGCACTCGCGTGGCCTGCAACGCAATGATCCAAAGCCGTTGGGGTTAGGGCGTGCAGGATGGCTGCGGCGGAACAGGCGATAAAGCCGTCAAGAATGACAGGAATGCGCAGGGTTCTGGCCCGCAACATGGCCCCCGCCATAGCGGCAATCTCGCGCCCGCCCAAGGCTGCCAGAACCGCCAAAGGATCGCGAGAGGTCAGCCGTGCAACACCTGCACCCACGGCCGTGGCCTTGCGGGCCAGACCTGCGTCATCAACCCCCGTGCCCCGCCCGACCCAATCTTCCGCCACACCGCC
>CAMAYO010000090.1 GCA_945862465.1 Pseudorhodobacter antarcticus
TTCACAAGTTGGGCGATGCAGGCAATTTTGACCACGTTCGACTTGCGGATAAAGGTGTTGAGAATGCAACCCACCTGCAAAACGTCTTCGAAGTTGTAGATGTCTTCCAGCAAACGCGGCGCATGAGGCCAGCCAGAGTTGCCCTCCAATATGGCGCGGTCTTGCGTGTTCGAATGATACCACACGTTCCATTCATCAAAACTGATTGCCACATCATGCTTGGAGCGTTTGTTGGCTTTGACCAGATTGATCGTGCCCTCGACGGTCGAGATGTAGCGATCCAGCTTATGGTTCAGGGCCAGATAGTTTTGCGTATGTTTGGCGCGGTTGGCGAAATACATGTGTAAGCTGATGTAATCGACCGACTCGTAGGTGTGTTCCAGCACAATCCTTTCCCATTCAGGATAGGTCTTCATGTCGGAATTGGATGAACCACAGACGATCAGTTGCAGGTTTTTATCAAAGGCGCGCAAGGTTTTGGCGGTTTCATTGGCCAAGCGGCCATATTCATCGGCAGTTTTGTGGCCGACCTGCCAAGGGCCATCCATTTCGTTGCCCAAGCACCACATGTCGACGTTGAAGGGTTCGGCATGGCCGTTCTTTTTGCGCAGATCGCCCCAATAGCTGCCCACGGGGCCGTTGACATATTCCACGAAATTGCGCGCCTCATCCAAGCCGCGCGAACCTAGGTTGATGGCCAGCATCGCCTTGGTACCCACCGTGTCGCACCACGCCATGAATTCATGCACACCCACCGCGTTGCCGTCGGCGGTGTGCCACGCCAGATCCAGGCGCACGGGGCGGTCTTCCTTGGGGCCAATGCCGTCTTCCCAGTTATAGGCCGAGACAAAGTTGCCACCGGGGTAGCGCACATAGGGAATGTTCAGATCGCGCACCAAGCCCACCACATCGCCGCGCATCCCGTCTTTGTCGGCGGTGGGGTGGCCGGGTTCATAAATGCCGGTATAAATGGCGCGGCCAAGATGCTCTAGAAACGCCGAGTAAACGCGGTCATCGACCTGCGAGATGGTGAAATCGCTGTGGGCTGTTACGGTGGCTTTCATGTCCCCTCCCAAGAGGCATCCTATATCCGGCTTTCCGATATAGATCGACAATATGGGATGTTACGTCAAGCGGATTCGGTGGTCTACCGTGCCGCACTGATCCGCATGACGATGTCTTGGTCGTAATTGCCAAAGCCGCAGCCAAAAATGTTGACCCCTCCGGGGTGGCGTGCCGTCTCGTTCACACCGATGCGAAACCGGATCGAGCGGTGCTTGTCGACATCCAGATCGCGCAAGGTCAAGGGTGAGATTTTCATGCCATCGACAAAGGTGCCATCCGCCGTAACGCGCACCGATTTCAACATACCATATTGGCTGCCCTTCAGCTTCCACCAATCGGGCGTATAAACCCCCCGCTTGTCACCGTAATCGCCGGGTGAGGTCCAGGTCCCCACCTCGACCTGATTGACACTGAAGCTGATGTCCGAGGGCCAATCCGCTGCCGTTCCAGGCACTTCCGAGGAAAGCTCCATCGAGAATTCCAAAGCCGAGATTTCGCCCTGCATCAATTTGATGTTGTTTGGAAACTGATATTCCACATACCCGCGCGTGAACCAGATCAATCCCGCGGACATGCGGCCGGGGTCTAGGAAGGTGTCGGGCACGTCCAACAGGCCGATGATCCCATCGCGCGAACAAAGTCCGCAGGGGGCCGAAACCTCGCAGGTGGTGTAAAGCCCCAAGGGCATCGCCACTTCGATCGTGTCTTGATTGGCGGATTTGGGGTCTTTCTTGAACATCACCATCACCTCGTCAAAGAGCGTGTGGCAGATCTTCTGGTTACCCTTTTTCGCCCGCTGGGTTTCGGTACGGATAAGGCCCGCATCCTCCAACACCTGAATGTTCGAGGAAACAGAGGATTGCGGCAGCTCTAGCCTTTGGGCGATTTCGTTGACGTTCAGAGCGCCAGCGTCATGCAAAAGCTTCAAAATCGCGATCCGTGCCGGAGAGGCGAATGCCTTCAGAACATCGATCCCATCTTCGGGATCCACGATCAGGAAATTTCGGCTCATCGCTGGGGTCCTTCGAACTTTGGGTCAAGAGGGCTTTTATATCGGAAAATCTGGTTTGGTCAAATCACTGCGGCATGGTGGGGCGGCAACCGAGTTTCGGGCGATCAGGTCACAGTCAATTTTGACACGCACGGGTGGCGCGGGCGTTGCACGTTCCAACAGGCGGGCGACGGCCCAGCGGGCCATCTCATCATGGGGCAGAACCACAGTTGTCAAAGGTGGCTGCAACAGGGCAGACAAATCATCATTGTCAAAACCTACGACCGACACATCCTGCGGCACGGACAAGCCACGCGCGGCCAACGCTTCGTAAGCACCGATGGCCACACGGTCGTTAAAGCAAAAAACCGCAGTGGGCGGATCGGGCAGATCCAGCAGCGCCGCCATCTGTGTGCGACCCGAAGCTACCGTCCATGCAGGCTGGCTGACAAGGCTGGGATCAAAGGGAATATCCTGCGAGGCAAGCGCACGGCGATGGCCAAGCAGTCGGTCGCGGGCAGCTTCGGTCCAAGGTTCCCCAGCAAGATGCGCGATGCGGCGATGACCTGCGTCGACCAGCGCCAAGGTCGCCGCAAAGGCCCCCATCACATCGCCTGGCGTTACACAGGGCAGTAGGTGGTCGCGGTCATGGCAATTGACCAGAACAGCGCGCATCTGGTTCAGCATGGCGGGCGGCGTGACGAGGCGCGTGACAAGGCTGATATAAAGAACGCCAACAGCCCCTGCGGCTTGCAGCGTCTGCAAGGCGGCTTCTTCTGCGGCGGGGTCAGCACCTGTGCAAATCACCGCCACAATCACACCCTGCGCTGCCGCCTCTGCACGGGCACCCTCGATAAAGGGGGCGGCGAAAGGGGTTGATGACACGTCGTCAATCAGCATTCCGATCAAACGCGCCTCGGTCAGGCGCGGGGCGGATTTGCGGACATAGCCCAAACTTTGCGCCACCTCTTTCACTCGCGCGCGCGTATCGGCCGAGACGCGGGCATTGGGCACTTCGTTCAGCACCAATGAAACGGTAGCCTGCGAAACCCCTGCGGCAAGGGCGATATCGGTCATGGTGGGGCGTTTGGTCATGGCGCTGTCTAGCGCCAAACGATTCGCTTGTCAGGGGGGTGCATCCAACCTAATGATAATAATATTAGCACTTATTGGCAGGGTTTGGCATGCGCGACGTGATCTCTTTGGACGGCGAATGGCAGTTTCAGCACGAGACGGACAGAAGTGCCCGCACAGCCCAAGTGCCCCTGCCATGGCAGGCGCAGTTCGCCGATCTACGCCAAACCTCTGGTCGGGCCGTCTACCGCCGCCAATTCCCCCGCCCCAAGGGCGAGGCAGTCTTGCGCTTTGGCGCCGTCAGTTATCTGGCCGAGGTGCTGGTGAACGGCCAAACCTTAGGCAGCCACGAGGGTGGCTATCTGCCGTTCGAAATCGCCGTGCCAACAGCGTTATTGAAAGACGTGAACGACCTTGAGGTGCGCTGCCTTTTGCCCGACGGCGCGCCGAATGACGCAAGGATAGCCTTCGCCGAAATCCCACATGGCAAGCAAAGCTGGTATGGGCCAATCGGCGGCATCTGGCAAAGCGTGGTGCTGGAAGGGCGCAATCCGGTGCATCTGTCGCATTGCAAGATCGTGGCCGAAGTGTCGGGCCGTGTCAGCTTAACGTTAACCCTGCCCCAAGCCGCCCTTGGGGCTGAGGTGTTGGTGACAATTTCCGGCGCGCAGGGTCAGGCAGCCACCACACGCGTGACCGTGGGCGCGCAGCAGGTTGAGGCTGTGCTGGATGTCGCAGCGCCGCAGCTTTGGTCGCCCGACCACCCCGCACTTTACACAGCCGAAGTGACGCTGATCAAAGACCGCCCCCTGGACAGCACCCGTCATAGCTTCGGCTTTCGGTCGTTCACGACACAGGGCGGTCAGATGTTCCTGAACGGCCAGCCCTTCTATATGCGCGCCGCCTTGGATCAAGACTATTACCCCGAAGGCATCTGCACCCCGCCTTCGGTGGCTTTTCTGGAAGACCAACTGCATAAGGCCAAAGCCCTTGGCCTAAATATGCTGCGCTGCCATATCAAAGTGCCTGATCCGCGATACTACGAGGTTGCAGACCGTCTGGGCATGCTGATCTGGACAGAAATTCCCAATGTCGGCGTTTTGACCGAAGCGTCCAAAGCACGGCTGCGCGCGACGATGGAAGGGATTTTGGCGCGCGACGGCAACCACCCGTCTATTGTGATTTGGACCTTGATCAACGAGGATTGGGGTATCCGCCTGTGCGACGATCCCGCTCATCGAAACTGGCTGGCGGAAACCTATGATTGGTTGAAAGCGTTAGACCCAACACGGTTGGTCTGTGACAACTCACCCTGTCAGGGAAACTTTCATGTGAAGGGCGATCTTGACGATTTTCACTACTACCGCTCGGTTCCCGAACGGCGCGACGAGTGGGATGCGCTGACGCGAGAATTGGCCCAAGGGGCCAGTTGGACATGGAGCCCCTTTGGCGATGGCATTCGGCGCGGCGACGAACCCAAGATTGTCTCAGAGTTCGGCGTTTGGGGTCTGCCCCAACCCGACCAAGTCCGCCTGAACGGGGCCGAACCATGGTGGATGGAAACAGGGCAGCTATGGGGCGAGGGCGCGGCATATCCCCATGGAATTGCTGGCAGGTTCAAAGCGCTTGGGCTTGACCGCACCTTTGGAAAGCTTGAGAATTTTGTCACTGCAGCGCAGTGGTATCAGTTTGCCAATCTGAAATACGAAATTGAACAGATGAGGGCTTGGCCGCAGATTCAAGGCTATGTCATCACCGAATTCACCGATGTTCACTGGGAGTCTAACGGACTTCTTGATATGAACCGCACACCTCGTGTCTTTCACGACCGCTTTGCGCAGATCAACGCCGATGTTGTGATTGTGCCTAAAGTCGCGCGCTATTCCGGCCGCGCTGGTCAAGTTTGGTCCTGTGATATGGCCATTGCCAGCGGCGGTGTGACCTTGGGCGCGGGGGTATTGCGCTGGCACGCCGAGGGTCAACAGGGCGAAATGACCTTTGGCGGCGCGCAGGCTCTAACGACGACCGAACTTGGCCAGTTGTCATTTACCCTGCCCGAATTGGTGGCCAACCAAATGCTGACCCTGTCGTTAGAGCTGGTTGTCGCAAGCGAAGTGGTGCAGCGCAATCAGGTCGATATCGCCCTTTACGCCGCGCGCAAAACCCAAAGCTTGCCCAAGGTGGCTGCCCAAGATGCAGGGATTGCGACACGTCTTCAAGCCTTGGGTTATGCACTTGTACCAGAGGATCAGGCCGCGGTCGTGCTGACACACGCCCTAGATCGGGGCGACATCCGGCGCATTCAAGCGGGGGGCCGCTGTGTGGTTTTGGCCGATGGAACAGTGAAAACCCAAGGAAATCTGCGGGTTGAGGCAGCAGGGCGCGAGCAGCCATTTATTACCGTGGTCGATGAAACCCCCGGCATTCCTGTGGGGCCGATATTCCAATTGCCCAACATCACCTTGACAGCGCGTCACGGCACGATGTGGCGCGGCGACTGGATCGCGGGCTTTAGCTGGATCCGTCGCGAGGGGGCATTTGCCGACCTGCCGGGGGGGCCGCTGATCGACCTGTCGTTCTCGGGCGTGGTGCCGCACCATGTGATGGGCGGCTGGGCTGGGTGGGAATTTGCTGGGGCTGTGACCGCCGGTCTGGTGGTGGGTTGGGTTCACAAACCTGTCGCCTTGATCGGAGAAAAACGTCTGGGCCAGGGGGCGCTGATTGCCACAACATTCCGGCTGATGGGGTCGGATGATCCGGTGGCCGATGCGCTGCTAGATGCATTGATCGCCCAAGCGGCGAACATGGCGGTGGACAGTGGCACTTAAGACATATCGAGATAGTCGATATATATCGCGGAATCTGTTGACAGGCATAGTCTGCGTTTCATAGGCTGAGGCTACAAGAAAAAGACGGGTCCAAGCTGGGCCACATCATGCCGGACCAATCGGCCTGTCGCCGGCGTGCGCCCGCAGGGGACAGAAGGATGCTGGCGCAGACGACAAGCTTCATTCAAGGGAGGAAACTATGAAACTTTCAATCAAAGCGGCACTTATGGCTGCTGTTATGTTCGGCACTGGCGCTCAAGCCATGGAAACCGTCGTATGGTGGGATTTCTTGGGCGGCGGCGACGGCGTTCGGATGAAAAAGCTGATCGAAGACTTTAACACCGAGCATAAGGACGCCATCGAAATTCAGGCAACGACCCTGGATTGGGGCGTGCCCTTCTATAGCAAGGTGCAAACCTCGGCCGCAGTTGGCGAAGGCCCTGACATGATGACCTATCATGCCAGCCGTATTCCTTTGGCCGTCAGCCAAGAGTCACTGACAGAAATTACCGCTGAAGACATGGCGACGATGGGCCTTTCGGCCGATAGCTTTGCCCCAGCAACATGGGAAGCAGTCCAAGTCAATGGCAAGCAATATGCTGTGCCTTTCGACACGCACCCGATCGTTCTGTACTACAACAAAGATCTGCTGGAAAAATCCGGCCTGATCGGTGCTGACGGCTTGCCCACCGGGCTGACCGGGCTGGAGAATTTCAACGCCGCTTTGGCGAAGCTGAAAGCAGACGGCAATGAATGGTCCATCGCTCAGGTGACTGCTGACGGTAACTTTGCCTTCCGCACCGTTTACTCGCTGCTTTGCCAGCAAGACGGCCAAATTGGCAATGACGGCGACTGGTTCCCGGGCGACAGCGCCGACAAACTCGCAACCTCGATTGGCGTTATCTCCGACTGGGTGAAGGCTGGCTACAACCCGCCGAAGACCGACTATCCGTCGACGGTGGCACTGTTCACCTCAGGCAAGGTGCCGTTCATGATCAACGGCGTTTGGGAAGTTCCGACGATGGACGACCTGAACAAGCAAGGCAAACTGTTCAACTGGGGCGCTATCGAGATCCCCGCTTTGTTCAACCATACCTGCACCTATTCGGACAGCCACTCGTTCGCGATCCCGAACAATGTGGACAAGCCAGTAACGCCTGAAAAGCACGCTGCTGTTCTGGAAGTGATCAAGTGGATGGAAGCCCGTTCCTTGTTCTGGGCAACCGCTGGCCACATCCCGGCCAACAAGGCTGTGACCGAGTCCGCCGAATACAAAGCGATGCAGCCACAGGCGACCTATGCCCCGCTGACCGCCAACGGCGTATTCGACCCCAAGTCGGTCTTGGCCGGTGTTGCTTCGCCGCTGTTCGATGCGGCTGGCAATGCGATCACGCCCGCGATGAACGGCGAACTTGATCCTGCGGACGCCGCCGCGCAAATGCGTGACGAACTGAACGGTATGTAATCGTTAAAATCTGATTGCCTGCCGGGGATAATCTCCGGCAGGCGCTTTATCTGACAGGACGCCATGCTTCGCAATCGACGAACAGAGATCACGACGGCCTTGATCCTAATCGCTCCGTTTTTGATCGTTTATATCTGGCTGTTCCTCTGGCCGACGGTCCAGATGATCGAAATGTCCTTCCAAAAAGCCCCCCTGATCGGCAAGGGCAAATGGACAGGCTTTGCTAACTATATCCGGATGTTCAAGGACGCGACCTTTCTAATCGCGGTCAAGAACACAGCCTACTTTGTGCTTCTTAGCGTGGTGCCCGGGACAGTTGTCGCCCTATCAATTGCGATGATGGTCAGCCGTCTTAAGGGGCGGCTGCAAAGCCTGATCCTCGCCGCCTTCTTCTTGCCCTATGTTTTGCCAGTGACCGTGGTTTATGTGATTTGGGACTGGATGACGAACGTGCAGTTCGGCATGATGCAGGGCCTGATCACATTCCTTGTAGGCGAACCGGTGAATATTTGGCGCACAGTTGATTGGTTTATGCCCGGGGTCGCGATCTTAACGATATGGTGGACCAACGGCTTTTCCATCCTTTTGTTCCTTGCGGGCCTGCGAAACATCCCTGCCGAGCTGTACGAGGCCGCCCAGTTAGACGGCGCAACCCGCCGTCAGATTTTCCTCCGGATCACCTTTCCGCTTCTTTGGCCCATCACTGTTTTGTGCCTGACCATTCAGTTGATCTTGCAACTGAAGATATTCGACCAGGTTTATCTCTTCGCGCAAGGCGGCCAGACGCGTGCGACCATGGTGCTGGTGCAATACATCTTTGAACAGGCGTTTCAAAAGAACAACGGCGGCTACTCCGCCACGCTTGCAGTGGCACTTTTTGTAATCGTCTTGGTCTTCTCGCTGCTTCAATTCCAAATTCTGCGGATCCGGGGGCAAAGATGAGCAACCAGCACGCCACCCCTGCCCGGCGCTTTGATCTGGGCGCCACCCTTTTGACGCTTTTGACCATCATCGCTGCAGCGATTTGGTTCTTTCCGGTTTACTGGGGCATCGTGACCAGCCTGCGGTATGACGATCAGACGGTGAAGGATTTCGCCCTGATCCCTATGGAACCAACGCTAAAAAACTACATCTTCGACATCCAGAATTCGAACCTGCCGATCTGGTATCTGAACTCTACCATCGTCTCGGTCGGGGTTACGTTTCTTGTGGTCTTTATGGGGGCCTGCACCGGCTTTGCCATCAGTCAGTTGAATTTTCCTGGGCGCAAAGCGCTGTGGTGGATGATCCTTGCCAGCTTCATGGTTCCGGTCTCGGCGCTGATCGTGAACCACTTTATCATCATTGCCGATGTAAAGCTGCTGAACACCCATCTAGGGATCATCCTGCCCATGCTCATCGCGCCCGTTACCGTGATCGTCTACAAGCAGTTCTTTGACGGACTGCCCAAAGAATTCCGCGAAGCTGCGGTGATGGATGGGGCGACCGAGTTTCAACTGTTCTTCCGGGTTTTCTTGCCGATGAACTGGGGTGTCACAACAGCATTGGCAATCATTACTTTCATCGGGGCATGGAATTCCTTCCTGTGGCCCTTCTTGGCCGCACAGGACGAAATGATGATGACCGTCACCGTCGGCATCACGGCCGTGCAAGACACGTTCGGTGTGGCCTATGGCCGCGTTCTGGCGGGCGCTGTCCTTGCCGGCCTGCCTGTGGCCACTGCCTATCTGCTTTTCCAACGCCGCGTCACGCAGGCCATCACGCTTTCAGCCGGGATCAAGGGGTAAACTATGGCATCGGTCGAACTTACAGGTCTCGCCAAACGCTTCGGCGCGGTAGAAGTTATTAGGGGCCTTGATCTCTCGGTCGCGGATGGATCATTCTGCGCGCTCTTGGGCCCATCGGGCTGCGGCAAATCCACCATGCTGCGGATGATCGCAGGGCTAGAGAGTGTTAGCGAAGGTCAGATCCGCATCGGCGATACTGAAGTGACACATGTCGAGCCCGCCAAGCGCGGCGTGGCCATGGTTTTTCAGAATTACGCGCTTTACCCCCACCTGACCGTGGCGCAGAACATCACCTTCTCGATGTCTTTAGCGGGTGACGCCAAAGCCAAACAGGCAGAAGCTGCAACCCGCGTGGCCAAAATGCTGCAGCTTGAACCTCTTTTGGGGCGGCGCCCCGCCGAACTATCAGGCGGCCAACGTCAGCGTGTGGCCATCGGGCGCGCTTTGGTGCGCGATCCAAAGGTCTTTTTGTTTGACGAGCCCCTGTCTAACCTTGATGCGCTCTTGCGCGGTCAGATGCGGCTGGAACTGGCCCGTCTGCACGCGGATTTGGGCCGAACCATGATCTATGTGACCCATGATCAGGTCGAGGCGATGACTTTAGCCGATAAGATTGTGGTGCTGGACAAGGGAAAGATCAGCCAAGCCGGTGCGCCGCTGGATCTTTATAATGCCCCTGCCAACCGCTTTGTGGCCGGCTTTATCGGATCACCAGCCATGAACTTCCTGCCAGCTAGGGCAAGCAGCACTGCCAAAGGCCTGCAAGTCACACTCGGCGCCGCCACCATGACGCTACCAGCACGCGCCACATTTGCTGCGGAACGTCCGATCGAACTGGGTGTGCGTCCGGAAGACGTTCGTCTGACCAACTCGGGTGATGGAACTCTGCCGGGCCGCGTGGCTGTGGTGGAAGCCTTGGGCAACACAACCTTTGTTCACGTTGATACAGAGTTCGGACAGGTAAATGTCGAATCCGATCCGGCCCTGAGGCTGGAAGCAGGTGTCAATGTTGCCTTGAGTTTTGAAAAGGACAAAGTCCACGTCTTTGACGCCGAAGGAGCAACACTTCCAAAGCTTTGAGGCAGCGTCCACAGCCGAGATTCTAAAAACTGTTGATTGCTTTTTGTGGCCGTTCTGCTGCCCCCCTGAATGGTTTTGCGGGGCAAATGGGGGCAGTTCAAAGCCCATACATCAAACATAGCAGTTCGAGTTTCATCTCTAAGCTGAAGACTGAGTTGGAACTAACATAGAAAAAAAACTCCGCTTTTTCTCTTTCAACGAAGGCCTTAGCGTTCCAACTGCTTTGAATAGATAAGGACATCCCCTGGCCAAACCCATAGTCACCTTCATCGGTGCCGGCTCTAGCGTCTTCACCAAGAATATCGCGGGCGATATTCTTAGCCGTCCGGCCTTGGCACAGGCAGAGATCCGCCTGATGGACATCAACGCCGAACGGTTGGCGGAATCTGAAATCATCGTTGGCAAAATGGCGGCCACTTTGGGCGG
>CAMAYO010000091.1 GCA_945862465.1 Pseudorhodobacter antarcticus
CACGCAGCCACAGGCCCTTGACCCCCGCAGGATCAACCGCCAGCACAGCCAACGCCAATTCGGCGCGCTGCCACGGCGTAAGCGCATCGCTCATGGCAGGGTTTCTTCCACCACCCGCGCGACACGAGAGGCGGAGCCCGCCTCGTCCAACGGATCACGGCGCAAGCGGTGGCCTAGGGCGCTGGAAGCCACCTGTTTCAGGTGCCCGCGCGTCACCGTATCTGCCCCGTCAAAGGCCGCAATCGCACGGGCGGCGCGCAGCAGGGTCAACTCTCCCCGCAAGCCGTCAGACCCAAGCGCGATGCACAAAGCCGCGCAATCATGCAGCACAGCGCCGGGGGTTTTCAGTGCTGGCAAGGCGGTGCGCGCGGCCATGATCTGCTTGCGCAGCGCCATATCCTTGGTGCGCCACTTTTTCATGAAAGCAGCGTTGTCGTTTTCATAAGCATCGCGGCGGCGCATCACCTCGACCCGCGTTTCCACATCGCGGGGCGAGATAACCTCGACCGACAGGCCGAAGCGGTCTAGCAGTTGGGGGCGCAACTCACCCTCTTCGGGGTTGCCAGAGCCGACAAGCACAAACCGCGCGGCGTGGCGGATCGACAGACCCTCCCGCTCGACCACGTTTTGGCCGGATTGGGCGACATCAAGCAGCAGGTCAACGATGTGATCCTCTAGCAGGTTGACCTCGTCGATATACAGATAGCCGCGATTGGCGCGGGCCAGCAGGCCGGGTTCAAAGGCCTTTTCGCCCCGCGTCAATGCGCGTTCGATATCCAAAGCGCCCACAACGCGGTCTTCGGTGGCGCCCAAGGGCAGGTCGATCACGGGGGTGGGGCGTTTGACCATCTTGCCCGATTTCGGCCCCGCCCATTCTGGCACATCTTCGATACGGGCCGAGTTAACGGGGCAGCCTTCCACCGCCGTGATTTCGGGCAACAAGGCGGCCAAGGCGCGCACGGCGGTGGATTTGCCCGTCCCCCTGTCGCCAAACACCAGCACCCCGCCAATGCCCGGATCAATCGCCGTCAGCACCATGGCTTGCTTCATCGCCGCTTGGCCCACGATCGCCGAGAAGGGGAAAGGTTGGCTCATGCTGCGTCCTTTTTTAACAGGGGGCTTTGCCCGCCCCAACTGCCCCAATCGTCCAGAATGCGAAAGCGGGCGTAAAGCTCTTCGGAAAACCAGTTTTCGGCGCGCACCGCTTGGATGGCGCGGCCATGCGGGCCGTTGCCACGCGCGAAGTTGGCCATGGCTTGCGCGTCTGGCCATATGGAAAAGGTGACTTGGTGCAGCAAGGGCACCTCACCAATGCCGATCTTGAAGATCACATTGGGGTCTTGGCCGATGACGGCAGAGATATCAGGCACCCGTCGCCAAAACCGCAGGAATGTTGATGCTTTCATCGAGGCGCGGGTAAGCGCCACGATGGGGCCATTGGGCGGCGTGGCATCTTGCGGCGGCACAAAGGGCGCTTGCCCCGACCATAGGCCACGGGCCGAGGTGGGTTCTAACAGGATCGTCCAGCTTTCGGCGGCGCGTCTGCGCCAGCGCTTATAAACGGGCGCTGTGTCAACGCTGGCCCGTGCGGTGGCCGCATCGGGCCAAGTGGCCAAAATCGCCCAGACGCCAAAGTTGGGCTTGGGGGTGAAGCCCTGCCCCGTTCCCGACCCGCACAGCTTCCAAAACCCGACCTGCGGCATCCGCATAAACGCCCATCGCGCAGCCCCCATCTGCCCCAAAACCCATAGGCGGGTTGAAAGGGTCGGGAACCGAAACAGCGACAGCGTGACGACGTTGATGATGCGCCCCATGGTAAGTGTGTCAGTCCAGTTTGACAGTATCTGCCCGCATAGCAAAGCGGATTAAGAGAAATTTTGCAATAGAAAGGCAAGTATTGTAAATTGAACTAGACAGTATATCGTGGGCCCATGCTGACAGATTCCAAACCCCGCCCGTCCCAAACCGCGCCCGATGCAGGGGCCGAAGCCATTGTTGTTGGCGCGGGGCTTGGTGGGCTTGCAGCTGCAATGCGGCTTGGGGCCAAGGGCTATCGTGTCACGGTGATTGATCGGCTGGATATGCCGGGGGGGCGCGGATCGTCGATCTCTCAGGGCGGCTACCGCTTTGATCTGGGGCCCACCATCGTCACCGTGCCGCAAGTGCTGCGCGAGCTTTGGGCCGCCTGTGGGCGCGATTTTGACCGTGATGTCGATCTGCGCGCAATGGACCCGTTTTATGAAATTCGCTGGCAAGACGGATCAAACTTCACCGCCCGCCAATCGACCGATGCGATGCGGGCCGAGGTGGCGCGTTTGTCGCCCAGCGATTTGGCAGGCTATGACCGCTTCTTAAAGGATTCCGAACGCCGCTATGCCTTTGGCTTTGAAGACCTTGGCCGCCGGTCGATGCACAAGCTGTGGGATCTGGTGAAGGTTCTGCCGACCTTTGCAGCTCTGCGGGCGGATAAGTCGGTCTATGCCCATGCGGCATCGCGGGTGAAAGACGAACGCCTGCGCTTTGCCTTGTCGTTTCATCCGCTGTTCATCGGCGGCGACCCGTTTCATGTGACGTCGATGTATATCCTTGTCTCACACCTCGAAAAGGAGTTCGGGGTTCACTATGCCATGGGCGGGGTGGCGGCGATTGCTTTGGCGATGGCGGGGGTGATTGCCGACCAAGGCGGAACCCTGCGCCTGAATGCCGAGGTGGATGAGATTTTGCTGTCCAACGGTCGCGCCACCGGTGTGCGGTTGACCGATGGGCAGGTGCTGGCGGCAGATGTGGTCGTTTCGAATGCTGATTCGGGGCACACCTATGACCGCTTGCTGCGCAATCACCCGCGCAAAAGCTGGACACCGGCGAAACTGGCCCGCAAGCGCTGGTCGATGGGGCTGTTTGTTTGGTATTTCGGCACCAAGGGCACCAAGCTGAAATGGCCCGATGTGGGCCACCACACCATCGTCGTGGGCCCGCGCTACAAAGATCACATCCGTGACATCTTCATTCGCGGTAAGTTGGCCGATGACATGAGCCTGTATGTGCACCGCCCTACCGTCACCGACCCGTCGGCGGCGCCTTTGGGCGATGACACGTTCTATGCGCTTTCCCCCGTGCCCCATCTTGGTATCGGAAGCACCGATTGGGCGACCGAAGCTGAACCTTACCGCCAAAAGATGCAAAAGATGCTGGAAGAGCGCCTGTTGCCTGGCCTTGGCGACCATCTGACCGAACAGCTTGTTTTCACACCCAACAGTTTTGAAACCCGCTATCTGTCGCCCTATGGCAGCGGCTTTTCGATTGAACCGCGCATTCTGCAATCGGCATGGTTTAGGCCGCACAACGTCTCGGAAGAGGCCAAGGGCCTGTATCTGGTCGGCGCGGGCACCCACCCCGGCGCGGGTTTACCGGGCGTGATTTCCAGTGCCGAGGTGCTGGGGAAGCTTGTCCCCGATGCGCCCCGCCCTGTGATGCGCAGGATGGCTGCGGAATGATCGCCCCGCCCGATTTGCACCATTGCCGAGAGGCGATCCGCACGGGATCGCTTTCCTTCCATGCCGCGTCAAAACTGCTGCCCGCCAAGGTGCGTGATCCTGCGCTTGCCCTTTATGCCTTTTGCCGCTTGGCAGATGATGCGGTGGATGACAGCCATGATAAGGCCCCCGCCGTTCTGGCGCTGCGCGACAGGCTGGATCTGGTCTATGCCGGACGCCCCCGCAACCTGCCCGCTGACCGTGCCTTTGCCGCTGTGGTGCAAGATTTCGAAATGCCCCGCGCCCTGCCCGAGGCCTTGTTGGAAGGGTTGGCTTGGGACGCTTTTGGCCGGCAATACCAAACGATGCCCGATCTGTTGACCTATTGCGCCCGTGTTGCCAGTGCGGTGGGGGCGATGATGTGCGTGCTGATGCGGGTCCGCGATGCAGATGCGCTGGCGCGGGCCTGTGATTTGGGCCTTGCCATGCAACTGACCAACATCGCCCGCGATGTGGGTGAAGATGCGCGCGAAGGGCGGTTGTATCTGCCGCTGGATTGGATGGTAGAGGCGGGGCTTGACCCCAAAGCCTTTCTGGCAGCCCCTGCGGCCTATCCTGCCTTGCGGGGCCTGACCAAGCGCCTGTTGGGCCACGCGGACGATTTCTATCAAAGGGCCGCCACTGGCATTCCGGTTCTGCCCTTGGCCTGCCGCCCCGGTATCTTTGCCGCGCGCCATGTCTATGACGGCATCGGCGGGGCTGTGGCGCGGATGGGCTATGACAGTTTCACCGCCCGCGCCCGCACCACCAGCCGCCAAAAGCTAGGGTGGCTGGGCCTGTCGGTTCTGCAAACCGCAGCGACGGTGGTTTGGCCTGTTTCAGCCGTGGTTCACACAGCCCCAGAACCCGAGGTGGCTTTCTTGGTCGATGCCGCTGCACGCAAAAGCACGCGGTTCAGCCGATCGGACGCGCTTTTTGCGGCCCTTGCCCAGCTGGAAAGCAAAGATCGCGCCAAACGCACCTTGGATCGTGCCGGCGCCTGACATAGGTATGCGGCCACAAACCCAAGGGGGCCGCGATGGACTGGAGCTTGTTTTTCACCTTTCTTGCCTCGTGTATGGCGGCGGCAGCCACGGGGGCGATGTTTAAGCCCGGCGCTTGGTATGAAGGCTTGATCAAGCCCAACTGGTTCCCGCCGCGCTGGGTTTTTCCTGTCGCATGGACCACGCTTTACATTCTGATGTCGCTGGCTGCGATGCGCGTGGCCCCGCTGGCGGGTGGCGCGCAGGGCATGGGGTTTTGGGCGCTGCAAATCGCGCTCAACACGCTTTGGTCGCCAATTTTCTTTGGCTTGCACAAAATGCGGACCGCCTTGATCGTGATGGGGTTTTTGTGGGCCAGCGTCGCCGCCACGACTTGGTGCTTCTTGGGGGTCGATTTCATAGCGGGTTTGTTGTTTGTGCCCTATCTGGCTTGGGTCACGGTGGCAGCGGCGCTGAACATTGCCGCGATCCGGCTGAACCCCAAGGCCGATGGTGCAGACGCGCTGGTCTAAGGCGGTAAAACGCGGGCAGGGCATGGTCTGCCCTTTCCACCCGCCTGTCACCCTCGTATAGCAACGCCAAAGCAGGGGGGTGCGTGGCATGGCGCATATCATCGTCGTTGGCAATGAAAAGGGCGGGTCGGGCAAATCGACCACGTCGATGCATGTGGCAACCGCGCTGTGCCGTGCCGGCTTTCGCGTGGGCGGGCTGGATCTTGATCTGCGCCAACGCAGTTTTGGCCGCTATGTCGAAAACCGCTTGGCCTATCTGGCCCGCACGGGGTTAAAGCTGCCCTCGCCCGATTACCGCCCCTTGGCCGAGATTGACCCCATCTTGCTGGGCCCTGACGAAAACGCCTTTGACCGTCGCCTGTCAGAGGCGGTGGTGGCGCTGGAAGGCGCTAGCGACTTTATCATCATCGATTGCCCCGGCAGCCACACGCGCCTGTCGCAGGTGGCGCATTCCCTAGCGGATACCTTGATCACGCCGCTGAACGACAGCTTTGTCGACTTTGACCTGCTGGCCCATGTTGATGCCGAAACAGGCAAGGTCAAAGGTCCGTCGATCTATTCGGAAATGGTCTGGAACGCCCGCCAATTGCGGGCCAAGGCTGGCCTAAAGCCGATTGACTGGATCGTGGTGCGCAACCGTTTGGGCGCGCAGCAGATGATCAACAAGAAAAAGGTTGGCACCGCGCTAGAAGACCTGTCGCGCCGCATCGGCTTTCGCGTTGCACCCGGCTTTTCCGAAAGGGTGATCTTTCGCGAACTGTTCCCGCGCGGCCTGACGGTGATGGATCTGAAAGATACCGGCGTTGATACGCTGAACCTGTCCAACATCGCCGCCCGCCAAGAAGTGCGTGACTTGCTGCGCGAATTGCGCCTGCCCGGGGTGGATGGCGGCCCCGCTGCAACCTGAAAAGCTCAAGGTGCCCCATGCCCAACCCGCTTTATGACGCTCTGTTTGCCCCGCTGTCCCTGCGCACCAGCCCGCTGTTGATCTTGGCGAATGGGGCGCAGATCACGGGGCCGCAGTTTCACACCACCATCGCCCGCGCCGCCAACGCTTTGCGCGCCGCAGGGGTGCAAGCGGGCGACCGTGTGGCGGTGCAGATTGCGAAATCTCCTGAAGCCTTGGCGCTCTATGCGGCGAGCGTTTCGATTGGAGCGGTGTTCTTGCCGCTGAACCCCGCCTATACCCCGCCGGAAGTGGGCTATTTCCTGAACGATGCCACCCCGCGCCTATTCATCTGCGATCCGGCTAAGGCCGATGCGCTGGCCGAGGTTGCCAGCCAAACCACGCTGAAAACGCTGGATGCCAAGGGGACGGGCAGTTTTGGGGCAGATATGGCTCAAGCTGACCTGCAGTTTACCCCGCAAGCCCGGCGTGGGGCGGACCTTGCGGCGATCTTGTACACATCGGGCACAACGGGGCGATCAAAGGGCGCGATGCTGACGCAGGATAACCTTTTGTCCAACGCGCAGACCTTGGCCGATCTGTGGCGTTTTACCCCGCAAGACGTGCTGCTGCACGCTTTGCCGATCTTTCACACTCACGGGCTGTTTGTCGCCTCAAACGTCAGTTTGTTGACGGGGGGGCAGATGATCTTCCTGTCGGGGTTTGATGTGGAAGCGGTGCTGGGCCTGTTGCCGCAAGCAACCGCCTTGATGGGCGTGCCAACGTTTTACACGCGCTTGCTGGAAGATGCCCGCTTTGACCGCGCGTTGACGGCGCATATTCGGCTGTTCGTTTCCGGCTCTGCCCCGCTTTTGGCCGATACCCACCGCCAGTTTCAGGACCGCACCGGTCAAAGCATTCTGGAACGCTACGGGATGACCGAAACCAACATGAACACATCCAACCCCTACGACGGTGAGCGCCGTGCGGGCACCGTGGGGTTCCCGCTGCCGGGGGTGGAACTGCGGATCGTGGCGGACGGTGCCGAAGTGCCACAGGGCGGTGTCGGCGGGATTGAAGTGCGCGGCCCCAATGTCTTTGCAGGCTACTGGCAGATGCCAGAAAAAACCCGCGAGGAACTGCGCCCCGATGGTTGGTTTATCACCGGCGATCTGGGGCAGGTCGATGCCGACGGCTATGTGCAGATCGTCGGGCGGGCGAAGGATCTGGTGATCTCGGGCGGGTTCAACATTTATCCGATTGAGGTGGAAATGGCGCTAGACGGCCATCCCGATGTGCTGGAAAGCGCTGTCATAGGGTTGCCGCATCCTGACTTTGGCGAGGCCGTGTTTGCCGTGCTGGTGGCGCAAAAGGGGCAGTCGCTGAATGTTGCGGCTGTTCTAGCCAGCCTGTCAGACCGCCTTGCGCGGTTCAAACAGCCCAAGGCCGCTGTCGTGCTGGCCGAGTTGCCGCGCAATACAATGGGCAAGGTGCAAAAAGCCGCGCTGCGCGCCAGTTATGCGGCTTGGTTTCAGGCCTAGTGTAGCAGTGGGGCCAGCCCCGCGCGCCGGAATACTGCGGCAAAGAGCAAGATCAGGGCGAAGACGGGTCTGCCAACTCATCCGCCAGAAACCGTTCAAAGGCGTCAAGATCGACAGGATCGAACACGCCAAAGCCCTGCATCCAGACCGAGGCGGCGCGGAGGGCATCGGGTTCAAGCTTGCACCATTTGACCCGCCCGCGCTTTTCTTGGGCGATCAACCCCGCCTCGGCCAGGATTTGCAGATGTTTGGAAATGGCGGCCAGCGACATGGCGAAAGGTTCTGCCACATCGGTGACGGCCATGTCATCTTCCAGCAACATCGCCAAAATCGCCCGACGTGTTGGGTCGGCGAGGGCTGCGAAAACTTGGTCGAGCGGGTTGGTCATAGCGGTAGTATTGGGGCCTTAGCGGGTAAGGTCAACCATATGGTTGAATATGAAATGAGGTGGAAAAGTGGGGCGGTGTGGCACGAAACCTGCACAGGGAAGATCATAAAATTCATTTATATCATAAAGTTAGATGTATTTTATCCACGCTTGACTCACAGCGCACCTCTCCTTAGGTATGCGCTCACTGTAAAGAGGGCGTTATGGAGCAGGATCCCGACCCCAATCGGCTGCGCGCGTTGGAAGACCGCATCGAAAAGCTGAAGGGCAAAGGTCCGGTCAAGCGCGCTCCGACAGGCGTGGTTTTCTCGCAAGGCGAGGTGGCCTGGAGAATGGTGGTCGAGCTGGTGACGGGCATGGTCCTGGGGCTGGCGATTGGCTTTGGGCTGGATGTTCTGTTCGGAACGCGCCCCATTTTCCTGGTGATCTTTTCCTTGTTAGGCTTTGGCGCTGGCATTCGAGTGATGCTGGGCACGGCAAGGCAAATGGCAAAAGACGCGGAGAGATCCGCAAGCGACGAAAGGGATTGAACGTGGCAGACGAAGCAGGCGGCCTAGTCATCGACCCGATGCACCAGTTTCAGATCCATCCCTTGTTCGGGGAAGGTCCGCTGATGTGGTATACGCCCACCAACCAGACCCTGTGGCTGGGCATTACTGTTGTCGTCATCAGCCTGCTGATGCTGATCGGTTCTGCGCCGCGCAAGGTGATCCCGGGCCGCACGCAATCTATCGCGGAACTGCTTTACTCTTTCATCCATGACATGGTGGAAGAAGTGACGGGCCATGAGGGGGCCAAGTTCTTCCCCTATTTGATGGTGCTGTTCACCTTTATCGTTACGTCGAACCTGCTGGGCCTGCTGCCCGGGTCGTTCTCGCCCACATCGCACATCGCTGTGACGGCGGTTCTGGCTGTGATGGTCTTTTTGACCGTGACATTGGTTGGCTTTTACAAAAAGGGCATCGGCTTTCTGGGCATGTTCTGGGTTTCGTCAGCGCCTTTGCCGCTGCGCCCGATCTTGGCCCTGATCGAGTTGATTTCTTACTTCGTTCGTCCCCTGTCCCATTCCATTCGTTTGGGCGGCAATATCATGGCGGGTCACGCTGTGATTAAGGTGTTCGCAGGCTTTGCCGGCGTCATGGGGATTGCGTCTGTCGTTCCGATTGCGGCGATTGCCGCGATCTACGGACTCGAACTGCTGGTTGCTGTTGTGCAGGCTTATGTCTTCACGATCTTGACCTGCGTCTATCTGCGCGACGCCGTTGGCGAAGCACATCACTAATCACCCTATAACCTGAACTCTGAAGGAGCTTTCCAATGACTGGCGATCTCATCCAATTCGCACTGATGGGCAAATACATCGGCGCAGGTCTGGCCACCATCGGCCTTGGCGGCGCTGGCATCGGCGTGGGCACGATTGCGGGCAACTTCCTGTCCGGCGCCCTGCGCAACCCCTCGGCCGCTCCTGGCCAAATGGCGAACCTGTTCGTCGGCATCGCCTTCGCCGAAGCTTTGGGGATCTTCTCGTTCCTCATCGCTTTGCTGCTGATGTTCGCAGTCTGATCCGTATCGGATCTGACCTTCGGCCGGACGGGGTTAACCCTGTCCGGCCGGGTTCCATCCACGCCCGATAGACTCTAGGGGTCCGCCATGTCGACAACGGAAACCGTGGCCGGTGCTGCGGGTGAGGCTTCCGAAAAAGGAATGCCGCAACTGAATTTCGCCACTTGGCCCAATCAGGTCTTTTGGCTTTTGGTGGCTTTGGTCATCATCTACATCGTTATGACCAAAATCGCGATGCCCCGCATCGCAGCAGTTTTGGCCGAGCGTAAAGGCCGCATCGGTGGCGATCTGGCCGCAGCGGAAGAGCTGAAATCCAAAGCCAAAGCGGCAGAGGCGGCTTATAACTTGGCGCTGGAACAGGCGCGGTTGGAAGCAGCCAAGATCATCGCAGCGACCAAGGCCGAGATCCAAAAGGATCTGAACGCTGCCATGGCCGATGCAGATGCGCAAATTTCTGCCAAAGCGGCTGAAAGCGAAAAGCGTATCGCGGAAATTCGTGCTGGTGCAGTGCAAGCCGTGGCCGAAGTGGCGCGCGAAACGGCGGGGGCTTTGGTTACGGCCCTTGGCGGCACAGCCGATGACAAAGCGATCGAGGCAGCGGTTGCTGCCCGGCTGAAAGGGTAAGATCATGAAAAAACTTCTGACCTCTGCCAGCTTGATCCTGCTCGCCGCACCGGCCTATGCGGTCGAAGGTGCGCCTTTGTTCTCGCTACGCAACACGAACTTCGTTGTGGGCATCGCTTTTGTCGCCTTTGTCGCCCTTTTGATCTACATGGGCATTCCCAAAAAGATCGGCGGCATGCTGGATGCCCGCGCCGCTGGCATCAAGACCGACTTAGACGAAGCTCGCCAGTTGCGCGACGAAGCGCGCGCCCTGTTGGAAACCTATGAAGCCAAGCAACGTGAAGTGGCCGAGCAATCTGCCCGCATCGTTGCCACCGCCAAGGGAGAGGCCGAGGCCGCTGCAACGCAAGCCAAGGTGGACCTTAAGGCTTCCATCGCACGCCGGATGACGGCTGCGGCTGATCAGATCGACTCCTCGGTCAAGGCGGCGGAACGCGCTGTGCGCGATCAGGCGATTTCAGTGTCGGTCGCGGTTGCGGCAGATGTGCTGAAGCGCCAGATGACGGCGGCACAGGCCAATGCTTCGATTGACGCTTCGATTGAACAGGT
>CAMAYO010000092.1 GCA_945862465.1 Pseudorhodobacter antarcticus
AATCACCATGCAGTTCGACCGCCCGATAGAGGCCGTCAGCTTGCGCATAGCTTGGCTCATCAAACGGGCTTGCGAACCCATCTGCATATCGCCCATATCGCCTTCGATTTCCGATTTCGGCACCAAGGCCGCGACCGAATCCACCACGATGGTGGTGACAGCGCCCGACCGCACCAGCGTATCGACAATTTCCAGCGCCTGTTCCCCAGTGTCAGGCTGGCTGATCAGCAGCTCGTCCAGGTTCACGCCCAATTTCTTGGCATATTGCGGGTCTAGCGCGTGTTCGGCATCGACAAAGGCGCAAACGCCGCCGTTCTTTTGCGCTTCGGCCACAACGTGCAGCGTCAGCGTGGTTTTGCCAGAGCTTTCCGGCCCATAAATCTCGATGATCCGGCCTTTGGGCAGACCGCCGATGCCAAGGGCAATGTCGAGCCCCAACGATCCGGTCGAGATCGCCTCAACATCCATAACAGCGTTGTTCTGGCCCAGCTTCATGATCGAGCCTTTGCCAAATTGCCGCTCAATCTGCGCCAGCGCAGATTCCAGAGCCTTGGCCTTATCGGCGTCTTTTTTGTCCATCATGGGCTTTCCGTCCAGTTCGAAGAGGGTTGCAACAGTCATTCATCTTCCCCTTATTCCATGGCCGCGCCTCTGCGGCAATCGCCGGATGTGTTCCTGCTTTGTTTCCAATATATGAGATCAAACCAAGAACAAATCAAGTTAAATCTTCACAGGCCCCAAATTGCCCGCTTTGGGTTAACAAAGCATGAAGCCCATAGGGCAAAGTTCCCGCCCCTAGCGCGCATTGGGCTTTTCCAAGCCATCCGAAGGCTATAAGAGGCTGTCAAACCTCGACAGGATATCAAAATGCCCATGGAAAAGACCTTTAACGCGGCAGAGGCGGAAGCGCGCATTTCAACGCTGTGGATCGACCAAAAAGTTGGCCGCGCGGGCGCCAATGCCAAAGCAGGTGCCGAGGCGTTTTCCATCATGATTCCCCCGCCCAATGTGACGGGCTCGCTGCATATGGGGCACGCGTTCAACAACACGCTGCAAGACATTCTGATCCGCTGGCACCGGATGCGCGGCCATGACACGTTGTGGCAAGTGGGCACTGACCATGCGGGTATCGCCACGCAAATGGTGGTCGAACGCGAACTGGCCAAAGCCAAAGCCCCCACCCGCCGCGAAATGGGGCGCGATGCGTTTTTGGCCAAGGTGTGGGAGTGGAAAGACCAATCCGGCGGCACGATCATCAACCAGCTCAAACGCCTAGGGGCCTCATGCGATTGGGACCGTGAAGCGTTCACCATGTCGGGTAATTTCCCCGACGCCGTGATCAAAGTTTTCGTCGATATGTACAACAAGGGCCTGATCTATCGCGGCAAGCGTTTGGTCAACTGGGACCCCCATTTTGAAACCGCGATTTCTGACCTAGAGGTCGAAAATATCGAGGTGAAGGGCCATATGTGGCACTTCAAATATATCCTCGCCGGTGGGGAAACCTATGAATATATAGAGAAAGATGCCGAAGGTCAGGTGATCTTGCGCGAAAAGCGCAACTACATCTCCATCGCGACCACGCGGCCTGAAACCATGCTGGGCGACGGCGCTGTGGCTGTGCACCCGTCAGACACGCGCTATGCGCCCATCGTGGGCAAAATGGTGCACCTGCCGCTGTGTGACCGTCTGATCCCGATCATCACCGACGAATACCCCGACCCGACCTTTGGGTCTGGGGCGGTGAAAATCACCGGCGCGCATGATTTCAACGATTATCAAGTTGCCAAACGCGCCAACCTGCCCTGCTACCGCCTGATGGACACGCGCGGCGCGATGCGCTCTGACGGCGCACCCTATGACGTCGCCGTGGCCCGCGCGCGTGAGATTGCGGCGGGTGCTGCGACAAGCGAAGCGGAAGTGGATAGCCTGAACCTCGTGCCCGAAAAGTACCGTGGCCTTGACCGGTTCGAAGCGCGCAAGCAAGTGGTGGCCGATATCACCGCCGCGGGCCTTGCCGTGACCGTTCTGGTCAAAACGATTGACGAAGAGACGGGTTCCGAGGCGCTGCATCTGGAACCTGTGGTGGAAGCCAAGCCGATCATGCAACCTTTTGGGGATCGGTCAAAGGTGGTTATCGAACCGATGCTGACCGACCAGTGGTTTGTCGACACCGCCAAAATCGTAGGCCCCGCCCTAGATGCCGTGCGCAACGGCGACACCGTGATCATGCCCCAATCGGGCGAACGCACCTATTTCCATTGGCTGGAGAATATCGAGCCATGGTGCATCAGCAGACAGTTGTGGTGGGGCCATCAGATTCCGGTTTGGTATGACGTCGAAGGCAACCATTACTGCGCACCGACCGAGGCCGAGGCGCAAGCCATGGCCCCCGGCAAAGCCTTGACCCGCGATCCTGACGTTCTTGATACATGGTTCTCGTCGGGCCTATGGCCCATCGGCACATTAGGATGGCCAGATAAGACGCCAGAATTGCAGCGCTATTTCCCAACCTCAGCCCTGATCACCGGCGCGGATATCATCTTCTTTTGGGTTGCGCGCATGATGATGATGCAACTGGCCGTGGTGAACGAGGTGCCGTTCAAAACAGTCTACCTGCATGGGCTGGTGCGCGATGCCAAGGGCAAGAAGATGTCCAAATCTTTGGGCAACGTGATTGACCCCTTGGAAATCATCGACGAATTCGGCGCAGATGCGTTGCGCTTTGCCAATGCGGCGATGGCCTCCCTCGGCGGCACGCTCAAGATGGATACGCAGCGCATCGCGGGCTATCGCAACTTTGGCACCAAACTGTGGAACGCCTGCCGCTTTGCCGAGATGAACGGCGTGTGGGAAGGTCACAAAACCCAAAGCACCCCGCCGCAGGTGACAGCCACCGCCAACCTGTGGATCATCGGCGAAACGGCCAAAACCTTGGCCGAGGTGGACGCTGCCTTGAAAGACTACCGCTTTGATACCGCAGCCGACGCACTTTATAAATTCGTCTGGGGCAAAGTATGCGACTGGTATGTCGAATTCGCCAAACCCCTGTTTGATGGCCCCGCCGCCGCTGAAACCCGCGCGACCATGGCTTGGGTGCTGGATCAGTCGATGATCCTTTTGCATCCCATCATGCCGTTTATCACCGAAGAGCTTTGGGGCACCACAGGCCAGCGCGCCAAACTGTTGGTGCATACCGATTGGCCAACCTACGGCGCCAACCTGATCACCCCCGAAGCCGACCGCGAGATGGCCTTTGTGACCACCCTGATCGACGAAATCCGCTCTGCCCGCGCCGAGGTGCATGTGGCGGCAGGCTTGAAGGTTGACATCGTGGCCACCACCCTTTCGCCCGAAGCCCGCGCCGCTTGGGCCCGCAACGACACGCTGATCCGCCGCTTGGCGCGGATTGACGGCTTTAGCGAAGGTGCCGCACCCAAAGGGTCGATCACGCTGGCGCTGGACGGGGCGGCCTTTGCCATACCACTGGCGGGGCTGATCGACATAGCCGAAGAAAAGGCGCGTCTTTCCAAGACGATGGACAAACTCGCCAAAGAAATCGGCGGGCTGAAAGGGCGCTTGCACAACCCCAACTTTGTGGCCTCTGCCCCCGAAGATGTGGTTGAGGAAGTTAAATCCAACCTTGAAGCGCGCGAGGAAGAAGCGGCCAAACTCACCGCCGCCCTCAAGCGCCTTTCCGAAATCGGCTAAGGGCAAACCCGCAATCTTCTTTGCATTTGCCCTTTGCCTCCCTAAGCTTGGGGCAAGGCGTTTTGCGCCGTTGGGTAAAAGGCTGCCTTTTTGGCCAAAGGAACCGATGATGTCTTGGCTATCGCGCATGGCAGAACGGCAGATGACCAAGGCGCGGTTGCAAGGCCAGTTGAAGGGGCTTGCCGGTGAAGGCCACCCTTTGCCCGACCGCACCGGTGATGCCTTTGTCTCTGCCGGTGATGCGATTGGATTTCGCATCATGGCGGAAGCGGGTGTTTTGCCCGAAGAAATCACCTATAAGAAACAGGCCATTGCCCTGCGCGCCAAACTCGCCACGCTCACCGATGCACAGGCCATCAAAGCGGCGATGGCCGAACTGGCACGGATCGAGATGCGCCAAGCCATGGCCGAAGATGCACGCCGCGCGTTTTTGAAGGGCTAGCCGCCCCCCCCCTGCCCCCTTGCGTTTGCGCCTTGGGCAAGGTTCACTTAGTCCAAACAAAGGACGCCGCCATGACCCAGCTTTCCCCGCTTAACCCCGCCATGGCCGCAACAGAGCTGCCCCCTGTCATGGAAGCCCGCCGCTGGATCGCTGGCATCACATTCCCCGACGACCGCCCCTTGATCAACGTCAGCCAAGCAGCCCCGATCGACCTGCCGCCCCTTGGCCTGCGCCAAGCCATTGCCGAGGCATCCCTGAACGACCCCAACGCCCATCTATACGGCCCGGTTCTGGGCATGCCCGAACTGCGCGCCGAAATAGCCCACCAGTGGAGCCGCGCATACGACGGGACGATCACACCTGAGCAGACCGCCATCACCCAAGGCTGCAATCAGGCCTTCTGTGCAGCTATTTCCACCCTCGCGGGCGCGGGGGACGAGGTGATCCTGCCCTGCCCGTGGTATTTCAACCATAAAATGTGGCTCGACATGGCGGGCATCACCACTGTGCCGCTGTCAAGCGGGGCCGATCTGATCCCAACGGCGGCTGCGGCCGAGGGGTTGATCACCCCCAAAACCAAGGCCATCGTTCTTGTCTCGCCCAACAATCCGGGCGGGGTGGAATATCCAGCCCAAACCCTCACCGATTTTCGCGATCTGGCTTGGCGACGCGGCTTGGTGCTGATCGTCGATGAAACCTACCGCGATTTTGATAGCCGCTCAGGCCGCCCACATGATCTGTTCACCCAAAGCGATTGGGGGGATGGGTTTATTCAGCTTTATTCTTTCTCCAAAGCTTATCGCCTGACGGGCCACCGCGTGGGGGCCATCGTGGCCTCCACCGCCCGTTTGGCCGAAGTGGAAAAGTTCCTTGACACTGTGGCCATCTGTCCAAGCCAACTTGGCCAAATCGCGGCCCTGTGGGGGATGCGCAATCTTGGCCCTTGGGTGGCCCAACAACGCACCGAAATTCTTGCGCGCCGCAGCGCCATGATTGCAGGCTTTGCCGCCTTGCCTGCTTGGAAACTGCTTGGCTGTGGGGCTTATTTTGCCTATGTCGAACACCCTTTCGCGCTGTCTTCAACCGAGGTGTGCAAGCAAGCCGTGGCGCAATCTTCTATCCTGATGCTGCCTGGTTCCATGTTCCAACCCCAAGGATCGCCCGCAGGTCAACGCCAGATCCGCATCGCCTTTGCCAATATCGACCGCGACGGCATTGCAGAGTTCTTCGCACGTTTGGCCAAATTCAAACCCTGACACGCCGAAGGGCAGAGATTTTTCGCAGAAAAATCGTTCCCCGCCACCCTGCCCTTGCCCCTAGCCTGCCTTTCAGCTTAAACCCATTCCACTTTGCAAAGGACGCAGGCCATGGCCAAAAACACCACACCCAAAGACCCTGACGAGATCACACCGCGCAAAACCTCGACGCCTGCGTCAAAGATCCTGTCCTTCGTTTTGCTTGGAATGCTTGTCGTTGGGCTTGGCGGGTTTGGTGTCAGCAATTTTGGTCAACAGGTCGATACGGTCATTACCGTGGGCAAAGCGCAGGTCAGCACAAGCCAATACTACCGCGCCCTGAAAGGCCAAATTGATCAATTTTCCCAGCAGTTTGGAACGCAATTCACCTTTGCCCAAGCGCAGATGTTCGGCCTTGATGCGCAAACGCTGCAAAGCCTGATCTCAAACGCGGCTTTGGACAACGAGGCGATCCGTTTGGGTCTTTCGGCGGGCGATGTTCAGGTGGCACAACGCATCGCCACGACCAAGGCATTCTTGAATGTCTCAGGCACCTTTGATCGCACCACCTATGCCCAAGTGCTAGAGCAGAATGGCCTGACAGTGAAAGATTTCGAAGCCGGTTTGCGCGACGATCTGGCGCGGCAATTGTTGCAAGCGGCTGTGGTGAGCGGCATGAACACACCGCAGGCGCTAACCGATACGCTTTACGCCTATCAGGCCGAAACCCGCGCCTTTACCGTGCTGCAATTGACGCAAAGCAGCCTGCCCGAAAAACTGGCCGAGCCAACAGAGCCAGACCTTCAAACCTTTTACACCGCCCATATCGCCGACTTCACACGGCCAGAGGCCAAGCGCGTCGCTTATGCCCTGCTCAAACCCTCTGATCTGGCCAAAGATCAAACCGTCGCCGAGGCGGATATCAAAGCCGCTTATGATGCGGCCTTTGACACGTTTAACATTCCCGAAAAGCGCTTGGTAGAACGCTTGGTCTATCCCTCAGAAAACGAGGCCAAGGCCGCCAAGGCGCAATTTGATGCCGGCACATCCTTTGAGGATTTGGTCAAAGCGCGGGGTTTGACCCTCGGCGATATTGACATGGGTGATGTCTCGCTCGTCGATTTGGGCGAAGCGGGCAAAGACATCTTTGCCCTGACAGAACCGGGTGTCGTTGGCCCCCTGCCCTCAAACCTTGGGCCAGCGCTGTACCGAATGAACACGATCCTGCCCGCACAAATCACCCCGTTTGATCAGGCGCAGGACAAGATCAAGAGCGATCTGCAATTGGCCATGGCGACCAAAACCATCGTGGACAAGTTTGAGCCGATCAATGATCTTTTGGCCGGCGGCGCCACGATTGTCGAAGTGGCCAAGGATCAGGCGATGATCGAAGGCACGACCGATTACGCCAAAGACGCCGATGACAACGACGCCGTCACCCAAGACGCAGAATTTGCCAAAGCGGTTGAGGCGATGGAACCCGGCGATTTTGCCCAAGTTATCAGCCTGTCAGATGGCAGCGTGATGGTGTTGCAAGTCACTGAAACCGTGCCGCCCACGCCGGTTCCCTTTGAAAAAGCGCGTGAGAAAATCACCGCAGCCTATCAAGCCGAAGCCTTGGCCAAGGCCTTGACGGCTTTGGCCGACAGCCACCTTGACGCTGCCAAATCGGGCACAAGACTGGAAGCATTGGGCATCACCGACAACGTGGCCTCTGCCACCCGCAGCACCAAATTGCCCGCCATTCCGGCTGATGTCTTGGCAGCAGCTTTCACCCTAAAACCGGAAGACGTCGTCAAAATTGATGCTAACGGCATTGTGGCACTGGTTCGGCTGGATGCTATCAAACCTGCCGATCTGGCAAGCGATGGCTCTAAAGCAGATATGGAGGCGTTGTCACAGCAAACCGCCCAATCCATAGCACAAGACGCTTATGAGCTTTTCTCCACCGCCATGACCACCCAAGGTGGATTGACCATCGACCAAGCGGCCATCACCGCCGTTCAGGCACGGATGAACTGACCATGACGCTGCAGCCTGATTTTGCCACCTTCGCGGCGGCTTGGGCCAAGGGCCAAAATCAGGTTGTCTACGCCCGTTTGGCTGCCGATTTGGACACGCCCGTTTCGCTGATGATGAAACTGGCCGAAGCGCGAACCGACACCTTTATGCTGGAATCGGTGACGGGCGGCGAGGTGCGCGGGCGTTATTCCGTTGTGGGCATGAAGCCCGACCTGATCTGGCAATGCCACGGCAAAACCGCCCGTCTGAACCGCGAGGCGCGCTTTGATGCAACAGCGTTTACCGCCGAGACGGCAGACCCGCTGACATCCCTGCGCGCCCTGATTGCCGAAAGCCGGATTGATCTGCCCGTTGGCCTGCCGCCTATTGCTGCGGGGCTTTTTGGCTATCTGGGCTATGACATGATCCGCCTTGTGGAACATCTGCCCCATATCAACCCCGACCCTTTGGGCTTGCCCGATGCCACCTTGCTGCGCCCTTCGGTGGTGGCCGTGCTGGACGGGGTGAAGGGCGAGGTGACGGTTGTGGCCCCTGCATGGGTGGCATCGGGCCTTTCCGCCCGCGCAGCCTATGCGCAAGCGGGCGAACGGGTGATGGACGCCCTGCGCGATCTTGACCGCGCGCCCCCCGCAATGCGCGATCTGGGCGAGGCTGCCCCCGTGGGCGATGCCGTGTCAAATTTTACCCCCGATGGGTATCGGGCCGCGGTAGAAAAGGCCAAAGACTATATCCGCGCAGGCGACATTTTTCAGGTTGTCCCCAGCCAACGCTGGACGCAAAGCTTTGAAGTGCCGCCCTTTGCCTTTTACCGATCGCTGCGGCGCACCAACCCCTCGCCTTTCATGTTCTTCTTTAATTTTGGCGGTTTTCAAGTGGTGGGGGCCAGCCCCGAAATCCTTGTGCGGCTGCGCGAAGGCGAAGTGACAATCCGCCCCATCGCGGGCACCCGCAAACGCGGTGCCACGCCCGAAGAAGATCGCGCCCTAGAGGCCGATCTTTTGGCCGACCCCAAAGAACGTGCCGAACATCTGATGCTTTTGGATCTGGGCCGCAACGATGTGGGCCGTGTGGCCAAACTGGGAACTGTACGCCCGACCGAGCAGTTTATTGTCGAGCGCTATTCCCACGTCATGCACATCGTCTCAAACGTGGTGGGGCAGATTGCCGAAGGGCAGGATGCCCTATCAGCCCTTTTGGCGGGTATGCCCGCAGGCACGGTATCGGGTGCGCCAAAGGTGCGCGCGATGGAAATTATCGACGAGCTTGAGCCTGAAAAACGCGGCATCTATGGCGGTGGAATCGGTTATTTTGCCGCCAACGGCGAGATGGATTTTTGCATTGCCCTGCGCACTGCGGTGCTCAAAGACGGCAAGCTTTTTATTCAAGCGGGCGGCGGCGTGGTTTATGACAGCGATCCCGAAGCTGAGTATCAAGAAACTGTTAACAAATCCAAAGCCTTAAGGCGCGCAGCCGAGGATGCAGGCACCTTTTCCAATCGGCGCAGCAACTAGGTTTTATCGGCAGCGTTTAAAAACGGATCTCAAAATTCACATGACCATTGCTGCGCACTTGCCCGTCTATCCAATCGGTCGAAACTTGCGCTTTAAAGGTGGTTAGCCCATCTGCACTGCGGGTCTGCACGCCAAATTCCACACCGCTCCCGCAGGAGGTTTTTTGATTGGTACGTTGGCAGATCAGGCGCGGGGAATAGGTCACAATCTTTGTGCTTTGCGCAACACTCCCCCCATCCAAAGCGATCCGCACTTCGGGGCGCAAGGTGACATTGGAAAGGGTAACGTCGTCGCCCTCAATCCTAAGATCATCTTGCATGATCCCATCAGACGTGCCGCCAAACGCCGCAGTGTCGATCCAGGTGCGGCCAAACGTGAGAGCAATTTCGGGCCAAAGTTCATAAAGCGGCGCGCTGATCACCCCGCTGACCGCCAAACCAAAACGGGCAGACCGCGTGGCATAGACGCTGTCCAAGCTTAGGCTCTCGTCACGCATGCTGAGAATATTGCGCCCCACGCTCAGCGCTGCAAAGCCATCCAAATAAAGTTGCTTTGCCACCTCATGCACGCCATAACTGCCAATAGAAAGGCTTAGACGGGTCTGCTCGCCCCAAAAACTTCCTGAAAGTGTGGATTGCGCGAGATCAGCGCCGATAAAAGCCCCAACCAAGCTAGTCTGCGACATCGTCCATTCCCAAGCAATCTTGCCGTTAACCGTGGCCGTTTCGGCCCCCGATCCCTCTTTCTGCTGAAGATCAAAATTGCCAAATACCAGCCGCCTGACACCCTCACTGCGGGCCGTTTGACCATAAAAGGTGCCCATAGAACTTAGGCTGATGGGATTGACCGCGAAACTGCCGTCAACATCAAAGGCCACGGCCTGATCAGCCTTGGAAAGGAACCGCATCTTAGCCGCTTGCACCATGCTTTGATCCGCAGGTAAGGTGCTGCTCAGACCAAGCGTCGCCGTGGCAGTCAGCGTGTCTTTAATGTCTCTGGTTTTCTCGGCAAACCTTGTTCCTGGGCCCACAACGGGGGGCTCGACTGTAACAGAGACCGTATCCGTGCTGCTTTGCGTTGTGCCATCGTAAACTGTCAAAGCAAAAATCAAGGTGACGGGGTCAGTGCCTGCATCCAGAACTGGGGCAATAAAGGTGGGCTGCGGCACAGTTTCGCTGGAAAGCTCTACACTGGTTCCGGCCGTCTGCGCCCAAACAATAGCCTCTATTTCACCATCAGGATCTAATGAGCTTTCAGCGTCAAGCATAACCTCTGCACCAGAACCAACCACCTGAGCGTCACCAGCCTCAGCTATTGGGGGAATGTTTGTTCCCGATGGCGTGACCGCGTTGGAAGCGGCTGACGCTGGCCCCGTGCCGGCGGCGTTTGTCGCCGTGACGGTGAATGTATAGGCCGTTCCGTTGCTAAGGCCACCGACCACCAGCGGCGATGCGGTGCCTGTGCCCGTCAGCCCCTCTGGGCTTGAGGTGACGCTGTAAAGCGTGATCTCTGCC
>CAMAYO010000093.1 GCA_945862465.1 Pseudorhodobacter antarcticus
CCCAAGGGCCTGTGGGGCTATGCGGCGGAACGCTTTGGCTGGTCGCTGTTTCCGGTCGGCTACCGCATTCATTTTAAGGAGTAATTTATGGCCAAGCGCCCAAAGACAATCATCACCTGTGCCATCACGGGGGCGATCCACACCCCCACCATGTCTGACGCGCTGCCCTATACGGCGCAAGATATCGCCGCCCAAGCGATAGCCGCGGCCGAAGCAGGGGCCGCCATCTTGCACCTGCACGCCCGCAGGCCCGCCGACGGCGGCGTGTCGATCAACCCGCAAGATTTTGCCGCCTTCCTGCCGCAGGTTAAACAAGCGACAGGGGCTGTGGTGAACATCTCAACCGGCGGGTCGCTGAAAAACACGATTGAAGAACGCATCGCCCCCGCCTTGGCCTTTTCGCCAGAGATGTGCTCGCTCAACATGGGGTCGATGAACTTTTCCTTCCACCCCTTGGCCAAACGCTACGACACGTGGAAGTTTGACTGGGAAAAGGACTATGTCGAAAACTCTGACACCTATATCTTTCGCAACACGTTCCGCGATATTGCCAATGTCGCCAACACCTTGGCCCCCCATGCCATCAAGTTCGAACACGAATGCTATGATGTAGGGCACTTGTATAACCTGCGCTTTTGCATGGATATCGGGCTGTTCAAAGCGCCGATCTTCATCCAGTTCATCTTCGGCATTCTGGGCGGCATCGGGCCAGAGGTCGACAACCTGATCTTCATGAAACGCACCGCAGACCGCTTGTTTGGAGACGATTACCGCTGGTCCGTCTTAGGCGCAGGGGCTGCGCAAATGGGCCTTGCCACCACCGCCAGCCAAATGGGCGGCAACGTGCGCGTGGGCTTGGAAGACAGTCTGCAAATCGCGCGGGGTCAACTGGCGACATCAAACGCTGAGCAAGTCGCTAAAATCCGCCGTATCGTTGAAGACTTAGGCTGTGAGATCGCCACCCCCGACGAAGCCCGCGACATGCTCGGCCTTAAAGGCGCTGACAAAACCGCCTTCTAACCCCTTTCATACAGGCCCAAATATCCCACGGGGGTGCAGGGGGTGTGAAACCCCCTGCGACAACGCCAAATCCCGGCACTTTCCCTTTCCATTTGCCCCCCTGCCCCCTATAGCGGTCAGGCGGGATGAACCCGCAGGCCCCTCGTGAAAGCTTGCCCATGCGCACCATCACCACGACCGCAGATCTTGCCGCCTTCTGCGCTGCCGCCAAAGCCCATCCCTATGTCACCATCGACACCGAGTTTCTGCGCGAGCGGACCTTTTGGTCCAAGCTGTGCCTGATCCAGATGGCGCTGCCGGGCAAAGATGGCGAAGCGGTCTTGGTCGACCCGATTGAAGGCGCGGATATGTCGTTGGAACCGATCTATGATCTGTTTCGCCACGAGGCGACTGTGAAAGTCTTTCACGCCGCCCGTCAAGATTTGGAAATTTTCTTTGTCGAAGGCAATTGCTTTCCCGTGCCGCTGTTTGACACCCAAGTCGCGGCGATGGTTTGCGGCTTTGGCGAACAGGTGGGCTATGAGACGCTGGTCAAAAAGATCGCCAAGGCCGATCTGGACAAAACCTCGCGCTTCACCGATTGGTCGCGCCGCCCGCTGACCCAAGCGCAGGCCGAATATGCGGTGGCCGATGTCACCCATCTGCGGGTGATTTATGAATTTTTGGCCGCCCAAATCGCCAAGAACAGTCGGCAATCCTGGGTGGCGGAAGAGCTTGATATCCTGCTGGATCCCGAAACCTATACCACACGCCCCGAAGAGGCTTGGATGCGCATCAAAACCCGCACCACATCGGGGCGGTTTTTGGCTGTGGTCAAAGAGCTTGCCCGCTTTCGCGAAAGCTATTGCCAAAGCCACAACATCCCCCGCTCGCGGGTGATGAAAGATGACGCGCTGTTGGAACTGGCCTCAACACGGCCCGCCAACCATGAAGAGCTTGGCCGCTCGCGCCTGTTGATGCGCGAAGGGCGCAAGCCTGACATCGCAGATGGCATCATTGCCGCCGTCAAAGCGGGGATGGAGACCAAGCCCGAAGACCTGCCGCGCCCCGATGCGGTGCGCGAACAGTTGCAGGTCAACCCCGCGCTGGCCGATCTGCTGCGCGTGCTGCTGAAGGCCAAGTCCGAAGGGCTGGGGGTTGCTGCACGGCTGATTGCCTCCTCGTCAGACCTTGATCTGATCGCCGCTGGCCAGCGCGATGTCGCGGCCCTATCAGGCTGGCGCGCCGAAGCCTTTGGCGAAGATGCTTTGCGTCTGTGTCGCGGCGAAATAGCTTTGACCGCCAAGGGCAGTGAAGTGCGTGTTGTCAAAATCTAGCCCGTTTTTTCTGCGAAAAAACTGGGCTAAGATCTTCGCCTAACCCTGCGCCTTTTTCTGCAGCCTGCGGGCGTGCAAAATAGGCTCGGTGTAGCCTGAAGGTTGCATCCGCCCTTTCAAAACCAACTCGCGCGCCGCTTGAAACGCGATGCCGTCAAAGCGCGGGGCCATCGGCTGATACAACGGATCACCCGCATTCTGCCTATCCACCACAGCCGCCATTTTCTGCAATGCGGTTTCCACTTGGTCCAGAGTCACAATCCCATGGTGCAGCCAATTGGCGATATGCTGCGAGGATATGCGGCAAGTGGCGCGGTCTTCCATCAGGCCCACATCGCCCAGATCGGGCACTTTGGAACAGCCCACGCCCTGATCAATCCAGCGCACCACATAGCCCAAAATGCCCTGCGCGTTGTTTTCCACCTCGCGCATCACCTGTGCCTCGCTCCATTTTCGGTAGCTTGCTAAGGGAATTTCCAGCAGTGTATCCACATAGGCCCGCCGACCGCCCGCCGCCAAGCGTCGCTGTACGGCGAAGACGTCAACCTTGTGGTAATGCAGCGCGTGCAAGATGGCTGCGGTGGGCGAGGGCACCCAAGCGCAATTCGCCCCCGCCTTGGGATGGTCAATCTTTTGTTCCAGCATCGCGGCCATCAGGTCGGGCGCTGCCCACATCCCCTTGCCAATCTGCGCCCGCCCCGACAGGCCACATTCCAAGCCGATGTCGACATTTTGGTTCTCGTAAGCGCCAATCCATGACTTGCGCTTGATAAAATCCTTGCGGCTAAATGGCCCCGCTTCCATCGAGGTATGGATCTCATCGCCCGTGCGGTCCAAAAAGCCGGTGTTGATAAAGGCCAAGCGGTGCTGTGCTGCGCGGATACATTCTTTGAGGTTGATCGACGTGCGCCGCTCTTCATCCATCACGCCGATTTTGACGGTGTCGGCCTCCAGACCCAAGAACTTTTCCACCTTGGTAAAAACTGCGTCGGCAAAGGCCACTTCTTCAGGCCCGTGCATCTTGGGTTTAACGACATAGATCGAGCCGTGGTGCGAATTGCGCAACCCTGCGCTGCGCAGCAGATCATGTTTGCCGATCAGCACGGTGATGGCCGCATCCATCAAACCTTCGGGCACCTCTTGACCCTCGGCATCCAAGATCGCGGGGTTGGTCATCAAATGGCCGACATTGCGGATCCACAAAAGTGCGCGGCCTTTCACCGTCAGGGAGCTGCCATCGGGAGCGGTAAAGCTGCGATCTTCGTTCAAGGCACGGCTGACGCGGCGACCGCCCTTGTCGAAATCGGCCGTCAGTGTGCCCTTCATCAGGCCCAGCCAATTGGCATAGGCCTGCACTTTGTCTTCGGCATCGACACAGGCCACCGAATCTTCGCAATCCATAATGGCCGAAACAGCGCTTTCCAGCACGATATCGGCCAACAGAGCTTGGTCGCGCGCGCCGATGGGATGGGCGCGGTCAAAGATAAGCTCCACGTGCAGGCCGTTATTCCGCAGCAATACGGCATCGGGGGCGCGAGGATTGCCGCGGTAACCCACGAATTTCTCGGGGCTGACCAGTGGCTGTTCATCAATCAACAAAACGCCGTCTTTGACATAATAGCGCCGCACATCGGCGTGGCTGGCACCTTGAATCGGGAAGGCCTCGTCCAAAAACACCCGCGCCCGCGCCACAACCCGTGCACCGCGCCCGCGTTCATAGCCCCCCGCAGGGGCAGGGCTGCCCATCGCATCTGTGCCATAAAACGCATCATACAGGCTGCCCCAGCGCGCATTGGCCGCGTTCAGCGCATAGCGTGCGTTGGTGATCGGCACCACCAATTGCGGCCCGGGGATGGTGGCTATTTCGGGGTCAATCCCCTTGGTATCAATCTGAAACGGCGGGCCTTCGGGCAGCAGATACCCTATTTCGCGCAGGAAAAGCTGATAAGCCTCGGGATCATGGGGCTTGGCGCGTTCGGATATGTGCCACGCATCGATCTGGGCCTGAAACTCGGCCCGCCGGATCAAAAGGGCGCGGTTGATCGGGGCCATAGTCTGCACAAGGTCGGAAAACCCCGCCCAAAACGTTTCAGCCGAAACGCCGCTGCCGGGCAAGGCCTGGTCTTCCACAAAGCGGGCTAAGATTTCTTCCACCTGAAGGGCGGCGCGGCGAACACGGGTCATGGCACATCTCCAATGCAGCTCGCATCCATCAGATAGAAAACCCAAGCCCACCGCAAGCAATCAGCGGCCCGCATTGCCGCCAAGATTGCAGAAGCACAATCCAATGGCGGGCGAAAATCCCCCGTTGGCAGCAATTGCCCCAAAGCAGGCCTTTAAAGCTCTAGCCCTGCCAGATAGTCGGTCAATGCCCCGCGCACGGTTTCTGATCCGTCGCGCTTGGCCTCATCTATCACGGCGCGGGCTGCGGACAGGTCGACCGCGCGCAGCAGGGCCTTGACTGGTCCGATAGAGGCGGGCCGCATCGACAGCACACGCAACCCAATGGCCGCCAGCGCCAAGGCTTCGACTGGACGCCCCGCATCCTCGCCGCAATAGGACAGTTTGGTTCCAAAAGGCGCAGAGCGGGCGACGATATGTTCCAAAAAGCTTAGGAACGACACGTTCAGCACATCATAGCGCTTGCGCACCCGTTCATTCTCGCGGTCGGCGGCGAAGAAGAATTGCTTTAGGTCGTTCCCCCCGATCGAGATGAAGTCGACCAGCTTAAAGAACTCATCCGGCGCATAGGCCAGCGATGGCGTTTCCAGCATCGCGCCAATCTTGATGTGAGACGGGGTGATATGGCCCAAACTGCGTTCGCGGTGGATTTCGCGCAGCACATGCGACCGCGCGGCTTTAAACTCGCCAAACTCGCTGACAAAGGGGAACATGATGTCCAAAGGCCGGCCATTGGCGGCACGGATCAACGCCTGCACCTGCATTCGCAAGACGCCCGGCTTGTCCAAGCCCACCCGAATGGCGCGCCAGCCCATAGCAGGGTTGGGTTCGTCATTGGGTTTCATATAGGGCAGAACCTTGTCTGACCCGATATCCAGCGTGCGAAAAGCCACAGGGCGGCCTTGGGCAGCATCCATGACACGGCCATAAAGAGTGGCAAGTTCGGCCCGCTGGGGCATTTTGTTGCGGATTAGGAATTGCAACTCGGTGCGGAAAAGCCCCACGCCTTCGGCCCCCGACCCCACCATCGAGGGCAAATCCGCCATCAACCCTGCATTCATCAAAAGGTCAACCTTGACCCCATCTGTGGTGACGGCGGGCAGATCGCGCAGGCTGGCATAGCGCTTTTGCGCCTCGGTCTGCATGGCGATTTTGTCGCGAAAACTGCGGGCAATGGTTTCTTCGGCGCGCAGGTGGACAATGCCCTGATCGCCGTCGACCAAGATGGCATTGCCGTTCAGCGCCTCAGAGGTGATGCCCTTGGCGTGGATGACCATGGGGATCGACAAAGCCCGCGCCACAACAGCGGCGTGCGAGCCGACCGAGCCTTCTTCCAGCACAACGCCTTTCAGCTTGCGCCCATAGTCCAGCAGTTCAGCCGGCCCGATGTTGCGCGCCACCAGCACGGGGTGTTCTGGCATATCCGCCCCCGTGTCACGGCCCTGACCTGTCAGAATGCGCAGCAAACGGTTGGACAGATCGTCTAGATCGTGCAGCCTTTCGCGTAAATAGGCGTCTTCGACCTGTTCCAAGCGGTTGCGGGCTGTGGATTGTTCTTTTTCCACAGCGGCTTCGGCGGACAGGCCGCGTTGAATGTCTTCCTCCATCCGGCGCAGCCAGCCGCGCGAATGGGCGAACATCCGGTAGGCTTCGAGCACGGCCTTTTGGTCTTTATCAAGGCTTTCCGCAGCCAAAAGATCATCGACCGACACACGCAGAACGCCCACGGCATCGCGGATACGGTCAATCTCGGTCAAAGGGTCGTCGGCCACGGGGTTGGTCACCACCACACGCGGTTCGTGCAGCCAAACGCGGCCTTCAGCAGCCCCTTCTTGGCCTGTCGTGCCGCGAAACAGCATGGGTTGGCGATGCAGCGCTAGGCCCGCATCGTTGCCAAACGCCCCCAGTTCCGCCATTTCGGCCAGCACCATGGCGACAACTTCGATGGCGTCAATGTCATCGACCCCGTAGGTGCGCGCGGCTTTCGATTGCAACACCAAAACGCCCAGTTTTTCGCCCACCCGTTGGATCGGCACGCCCAGGAAAGAAGAATAAATCTCTTCTCCCGTCTCTGGCATAAAACGAAAGCCCTTTTCGGCGGGCGCATTGGCCGTGTTTACGGGTTGGCCCAACCGCGCCACACGGCCCACCAAGCCTTCGCCCAGCTTCATGCGGGTTTTGTGGACGGCTTCCTTCTTCAAGCCTTCTGTCGCGCAAAGTTCCAGTGTTTCTGGGTCGCGGAACAGGTAGATCGAACAAACCTCGGTCCCCATCGAATCCGCAATGATATGGGTGATACGGTCAAGCCGATCTTGGCCCTTGGCGGGCGTGCTCAGCACGTCGCGCAAACGGCGCAGAAGCTTTCGGCTATCGCTTTCACTGCGTTCGGGCATCGGGAACCTTTGGTTTGCCGTCTTAGGGTAAGCTATAAGCGCTTTGCCGCGCAAAAGGGAATGCAGATTGTAAATCGTGCCCTTTGGCGGGGCTTATGCCGCCACTGAGGGGCGATTTGCGCGATTTTCGGGCGCTCTACCGCTGGTCTGGTGTGCCAGAGGCCCCAAAATCGCTGCGATGGTGCCACGCCAGAACACCGGCCACCGCCAAAGCGCCCAGATCAAAGGGCAGCACTGCGAGAAAGTAGTCGAACCCATCGACCTGCGCATTGGTGAACATCGACAAGATCATGATCACTGCCGTCCCAATTGCCCCCCAGATCCGCGTGCGCGGCACCAAGACCAACACCGCCAGCGCCACATTTATCAGATTGGCCGAGGTATTGACCCAATCGGGCATCGGATTGGCCGTATTGGGGCTGCCCGACCCCAAAGCGCACAGCACTTGGGCTGCGGATGTTGCAAGGGCCAAGGCCCAATAGATTGCGCGCAAAACAGGGCTGTCTTGGCGCATGACAGCGGTTGGTTGAAATAGGGCAATCATCATAAATTCCTTTAAAATACAGGGTATGTTTTGGGGTAGGGGGCCTATTTCGGCCCCCTGATTGATCTTGGTTTTATTTCTCAACAGGCCATAGTTGGCCGCGCATATCGCCGAAATATTGTTGGCTCTTGGTGTGCAGGTTGAAATACAACTCGCCCTCCGCGGCAATCGTGGCAAGACCTGCCACCGTCACCATCTTGGCTGCCAGATCGCCGCGATTGATGCCGCAACCCGACGTATAGGCGCCCACCACGCCATGGGCATGGTCGATCACGGCGGTGATGTCTTTGTTGGTGATTTCCACCGAAAGCTCGCCATCGGCCAAGCCGTCTTGCAGGTTCACATTATTGGAAAAGTCTACAATGATCGGGCCCAATTCCCCCGGTCTGCCACAGTGAATGTGAAACATTGTCACATCTTCCACCTTCAAATTCGACACTTTGATATGGGCATAGGCGTGGCTCAAATCTTTTGTGAAGGCCAAGGTGCCATGGCCGCGCACTGGCCTGTCAGCGCGGGGCACGGGCGTGCCAATGGATTTGAACATCTTGGGGATCAAGGCAGGCGTGTCTTCTTCCTCGCCGCCTTCTTGATCGGGGGTCAACCAAGCTTCGTAGATTTTCCCGATTTCAAGACCTTTGGCTGGGTCAAGCTTCATGCCATCGCGCGGCGCCACTTCTTGGGCAAGGGCGGTTGACGACAGAAGAATAAGAGCGGAAAGAGTGTGCAAATTAATGGGGTTACGCATAAGGCCCTCTGAGATTTGTGTTAATGAATTGGGACGTGATTGGCAAATTTTCCCGATTCGAATTTTATAATCGCCTATCGGGCAACCCCACAGTCAAACGAAAAAAATGAAGTCAAATGACAGGGCGCAATTCGCCTGTGCGGGCGCGGTTCCATCCGCGCCCGCACATCGCAATATCTTAGGCCTTTTCCAGTTCAAACGCATCATGCAGGGCTTGAACCGCCAGTTCCATATACTTGCGATCAATCAGGACTGAGATCTTAATCTCGGACGTTGCAATCACCTTGATGTTCACATTTTCAGCGGCCAGCGCTGCAAACATCTTGGCCGCTACCCCCGCATGGCTGCGCATTCCAATGCCCACGACCGACACTTTGGACACATCGCTGTCCGTGATCAGGTGTGCATAGGCAAATTTGCCAGCCGCTTGCGCATCTTCGATGGCTTTCTTTGCGCGCAGCACCTGATTGATCGGGCAAGAAAAGGTCATATCAGTATAGGCGCGTTTATCGCTTGGGTCATCATGCTCGGATATATTCTGCACGATCATATCCACATTCACCCCCGCATCGGCCAAGGGGCCAAAGATGGATGCGGCGATGCCGGGGCGGTCTTCGACCCGCACAAGGGTCATTTTCGCTTCATCGCGGCTAAAGGCCACGCCAGAGACGACTTTCGATTCCATGATTTCATCCTCGTCGCAGACCAAAGTTCCAGAAGTCTCGTCGGTATCCTCGAACGAGGATAACACCCGCAGCCGCACCTTATAGCGCATCGCCAATTCGACCGAGCGGGTTTGCAGCACCTTGGCCCCCAAAGAGGCCAGTTCCAGCATCTCCTCAAACGCGATTTTGTCGAGCTTGCGCGCCTTTTCCGATACGCGCGGGTCGGTAGTGTAAACGCCGTCCACATCGGTGTAAATGTCGCAACGTTCAGCGGCAAAGGCGGCGGCAAAGGCCACAGCGGTCGTATCCGACCCGCCGCGCCCCAGCGTGGTGATGCGGCCTTCGGGGGAGACGCCTTGAAAGCCCGCCACCACAGCCACCTTAAAGCCCCGCGCAAAGCTGGCATCTATATTGGTGCGCGGGATCGATTCAAACCGGGCCGAGGCATGGGCCGAGGTGGTGTTGATTGGCACTTGCCAGCCCTGCCACGACCGCGCCGAAACGCCCATTTCTTGCAAGCGCAGCGCCATCAGCCCCGCCGTTACATTCTCGCCACTTGCCACCACGGCGTCATATTCGCGCGCGTCATACAGCTTCGAGGTGCTTTCGACCCAGCCGACCAACTCGTTGGTTTTGCCCGACATGGCCGAAACGATGACGATCACGTCATAGCCCCGATCCACCTCGGCTTGCACCTTTTTGGCGGCATTCTCGATCCGCGACAGATCCGCGACCGAGGTTCCCCCGAATTTCATCACCAGAACTGGCATATCTGCGCCCTGCCTCCGTCAAAATCGGCTGTTACATAGCAGATGGCAGGGCAGGGGCAAGCGGCGGGCTACAGTGCGCGCCAACCGATGTCGCTGCGGCAAAAGCCTTCGGGCCAATCAAGGTGGTCGATCATGGCATAGGCGCGGTTGCGCGCCTCTTCCAGCGTGTCGCCGCGCGCGGTGATGTTCAAGACGCGCCCGCCATTGGCCAGAATGCGCCCGTCTTTTTCCAGAGTGCCGGCGTGAAAGCACATATGCCGGCTGTCTTCGGGCAGGCGCTTTAGCCCGTGAATAATCGTGCCCTTATCATAGGCCCCTGGATAGCCCTTGGCCGCCATCACCACCGTCAGCGCGTGATCATCGGCCCAGTTCACCTGTGCTTGCTCCAGCCGTCCTTCGGCACAAGCCAAAAGCACATCCAACGCCTGCGCGCCAAGTCGCATCATCAATACCTGACATTCAGGGTCGCCAAAGCGGGCGTTATATTCCACCAAGCGCGCCTTGCCGTCTTTGATCATCAGCCCCGCATAAAGCACGCCCTGATAAGGCGTGCCGCGCTTGGCCATCTCGGCAATCGTGGGCAGAACGATCTCTGCCATGGCTTGGTCTTGGATCGCTTGGGTTAAAACTGGGGCGGGGGAATAAGCCCCCATCCCACCCGTATTCGGCCCCGTATCGCCATCGCCCACGCGCTTGTGATCTTGCGCCGT
>CAMAYO010000094.1 GCA_945862465.1 Pseudorhodobacter antarcticus
CAAGCCTATGCCGATGCCAACCAAATGTTCGGCGATATTGTCAAAGTCACGCCCTCGTCCAAAGTCGTGGGCGATATGGCCCTGATGATGGTGGCCCAAGGCCTGACCCGCGCGCAGGTCGAAGACCCTGCCGTTGATGTGGCCTTCCCAGATTCGGTTGCTGATATGCTGAAGGGCAACATCGGCCAGCCCCATGGTGGCTGGCCCGTGGGCATTCAGAAAAAAGTGCTAAAAGGCGACGTGCCGCTGACCGAACGGCCCGGTAAGAACCTGCCCGCTGTCGATCTAGAAGCCACCCGCGCCAAGCTGATCAAAGATCTGGGCGGCTATAAGATCGATGATGAAGATTTGAACGGCTATTTGATGTATCCCAAGGTCTTCCTTGATTACATCACCCGCCACCAAGCCTATGGCCCCGTGCGGGTGCTGCCCACCAAGACCTTCTTTTACGGCATGGAAGCGGGCGAGGAAATCTCGGCCGAAATCGACTCGGGCAAAACGCTTGAGATTCGTTTGCAAGCCGTTGGCGATACGACAGACGAAGGCGATGTTCGGGTGTTCTTTGAACTGAACGGCCAACCGCGAGTCATCCGCGTGCCCAACCGTGCGATCAAAAGCAAAACCGCCGCCAAACCCAAAGCGAGCGAAGGCAACGCCGCCCATATCGGCGCACCCATGCCGGGATCAATTGCGTCGGTTGGGGTCACGGTGGGCCATAAGGTCAATGCCGGTGATCTGATGCTGACGATTGAAGCGATGAAGATGGAAACCGGCATCCACGCCGACCGCGCAGGCACGATCAAGGCGCTTTACGTGCACGCGGGCAGCCAGATCGAAGCCAAGGATCTGCTGATCGAGTTTGAATAAACCAAAAGGCGGGGCGCAAATGCCAGCGGTGTGTCACTTTCCCCCTTGCAGCCCCGCTGTCGCTTGTCTATCTCACCGCCAGCGACGGAGTGCGGGCGTAGCTCAGGGGTAGAGCATAACCTTGCCAAGGTTAGGGTCGAGGGTTCGAATCCCTTCGCCCGCTCCAATCGCCAGCTTAAGCGGCACCTTCGGGTGCCGCTTTGCGTTTGGGATGTTCGCGACCATGATCCTGTTGGTGCGGGTTTTTCATCACACTGACAAATTCCCTTCACAAACCCGCTTGCCCCCGCCCAAGACACGCGCTAGTAAACCGCCACGGAGTGCGGGCGTAGCTCAGGGGTAGAGCATAACCTTGCCAAGGTTAGGGTCGAGGGTTCGAATCCCTTCGCCCGCTCCAACAAACAGGGTCAGCCGCAGGGCTGGCCCTTTTGCTTTTGGGGGCCGTGTCTAAGGACCAGTTGCCAGACTCGCTCTATGCGGAAAGGTGCCATACCCTTTCCCAACATCTTGGCCTGCGACGGCTTTTCAGCCCACCCCCGCCATGCATCAAAAGCCCCCCTTCAATCCAAAGCCCAATCGCCCTATAAGACCCCAAACCTTGGGAGCCCCCGATGCGCGACGCCACTGTAACCCGCACAACGTCTGAGACAGCAATATCCGTCTCGATTTCCCTCGATGGCACAGGAAGCGCCAAAATCTCCACCGGCGTGGGGTTTTTTGACCATATGCTGGACCAATTGGCCAAGCATTCGCTGATCGACATGACCATCACCGCCAAAGGCGATCTGCACATCGATGATCACCACACCGTCGAAGATGTGGGCATTGCCTTGGGCCAAGCGCTCAGCAAAGCCTTGGGCGACAAAAAGGGCATCCGCCGATATGGGCATTTTGCCCTTGCGATGGATGACGCGCAAATCGCCTGCGCGCTGGATTTGTCGGCACGCCCCTATCTGATCTGCACTCTGGATTTCCCCACGCCCAAGATGGGCAGTTTTGACACCGAATTGGTGCGCGAGTTCTTCCAAGCCTTGGCGACCCATGGCGGCATCACGCTGCACATCGACAAAAAGCACGGTTTCAATAGCCACCACATCGCAGAAGCGGCCTTTAAGGCTGTGGCGAAATCGTTGCGGATGGCCGTTGAAAAAGACCCGCGCAATGATGCGCTGCCCTCCACCAAAGGCACGTTATGAGCCTGACGGTTCTGGTCGATTACGACAGCGGCAATTTGCATTCGGCGGAAAAAGCCTTTCAGCGCATGGCGATAGAGACGGGTGCGGGAAGCGTGCTTGTGTCTTCGCGCCCTGAAGATGTGGCCCGCGCCGACCGCATCGTTCTGCCGGGGGATGGGGCCTTTCCATCGTGCAGGCGCGCCCTTGGCAGTTACGGCGGGCTGTTTGAGGCGATTGAAGAGGCTGTCACCGTCAAAGCGCGCCCGTTCTTGGGCATCTGTGTGGGGATGCAGATGATGGCCTCATGGGGCCGCGAATACGAAGACACCCAAGGCTTTGGCTGGATTGCGGGCGAAGTGGTCAAGATCACCCCGCAAGACAAGACCCTGAAAGTGCCACATATGGGCTGGAACGATCTGGTGATCGACCATGAGCACCCCGTGCTGGCGGGCCTTGAAACCGGCGATCACGCCTATTTCGTGCATTCGTATCATTTCAAGGTGCGCGATCCCGCGCAACGCTTGGCCCATGTGGGCTATGCAGGACAAGTCACCGCCATCATTGGGCGGGATACGATGGTGGGCACACAGTTTCACCCCGAAAAAAGTCAGGCGACCGGCTTGCGCCTGATCGCCAACTTTTTGTCTTGGAAGCCTTAAGGTCGCGTCTTAGCCTGCGACCTTGCTCCAGCCCAAGGTTTTGCACAAAGACGGGCAAACCTTAACCTTCAGCGTGTCACCGTCGACCGACATTGACGCCGGATAGACCTTGTCACCACCCGGTGCCGTCAACTGGCCATCGGTAAAGCTGCCCTCAGCGGCCAAAGTCATGCCGGTGATGATCGCTTTGCCCACATCGCCACCCGCCTGCTCCGCGCCCGCGCTGTCAAACGCCTTCACAACCGTGCCGCACATCTTGTCGCCGCAAGGCGCAATTTGCACATAGGCATAGCCGCCCGCATCATTTGCTGTGGTTTTCCAAACACCTTCCACAGGGTCAGCAAAAGCCACGCCCGCGCAAAGAATAGCCATCGTCGAAAGAATCAGTTTTTTCATCGTTTGCTCCTATTTTCAGGCGTTATCCCAAAAGTGGCGGCATCTGTCCACCTATCCAAAAGGGCTTTGACCACTCTTGCTCTGTGCACCGCTTGCGCCTAAACCCGCCCCACGTTTCGGAGTGCCGCCATGATCCTTTACCCCGCCATTGATCTAAAAGACGGCCACTGCGTGCGCCTGTTGCGCGGAGAGATGTCTGCCGCCACTGTCTTTGGCGATGACCCTGCCGCCCAAGCCGCCAAATTTGTGGACGCAGGCTGTGCATGGCTGCATCTGGTGGATCTGAACGGTGCCTTCGCCGGCACCCCCGTCAACGCCGCAGCGGTCGAGGCGATCTTGGCCGGCGTGAACGTGCCCTGCCAACTTGGCGGCGGCATCCGCGATATGGCCACGATCGAGATGTGGCTAACCAAGGGCCTTGCCCGTGTGATCTTGGGAACGGTCGCTGTGGAAAATCCCGATCTCGTGCGCCAAGCTGCCCGCGCTTTTCCGGGCCAGGTCGCCGTGGGCATCGACGCGCGCAAGGGCTTTGTCGCCACCAAAGGTTGGGCCACGGAAACCAAGGTCCAAGCCACCGACCTTGCCCGCAGTTTTGAAGACGCAGGCGTGGCCGCCCTGATCTATACTGACATCGACCGCGACGGCGCGATGCAGGGCCCCAACATCGAAGCGACCGAGGCGCTGTCGCGCGCTGTTACTATTCCCGTCATCGCCTCGGGCGGGGTTAGCACCATGGCCGACCTGTTGGCGCTGCGCGACACGGGCTGCATCGCGGGGGCCATTTCGGGCCGCGCTCTTTACGACGGCGCCATTGATCTGGCAGCCGCCCTGCACGCGCTGAAACAAGCGTAGGGGCTTTGCCCTGCCCCGCCTTGCCTCTATAAGGGCTCCATGCTCAAAACCCGCCTCATCCCCTGCCTTGATGTCGCCGATGGCCGCGTGGTCAAAGGGGTCAACTTCACCAATCTGATCGACGCCGGCGATCCGGTCGAAACGGCGCGCGCCTATGACGCCGCAGGTGCGGATGAGCTGTGCTTTTTAGACATCCACGCCACCCATGAAAACCGCGGCACCATGTTCGATTTGGTGACCCGCACCGCCGAGCAATGCTTCATGCCCCTCACCGTGGGCGGCGGCGTGCGCAGCCACCACGATGTGCGCGCCTTGCTGCTGGCAGGGGCTGATAAGGTCAGCTTCAACTCTGCCGCCGTGGCCAACCCCGATGTCGTGGCCGAAGCCGCCGACAGGTTTGGGTCGCAATGTATCGTCGTGGCGATAGATGCCAAAACCGTAGCCCCCGGCCGATGGGAGATTTTCACCCACGGCGGGCGCAAAGCCACCGGCATCGACGCGGTGGAATTCGCCCGCATAATCGCAGCCAAAGGGGCTGGTGAAATCCTGCTCACTTCGATGGACCGTGACGGCACCAAGGGCGGCTACAACTTGCCCCTAACGCGCGCTATTTCTGATGCGGTGGGGGTGCCCGTTATTGCCTCGGGCGGGGTGGGCACGCTAGACCATCTGGTCGAAGGGGTGATCCAAGGTGGCGCATCCGCCGTGCTGGCAGCATCCATTTTCCACTTCGGCACCTTCACCCTGCCCCAAGCCAAAGCCCATATGCAGGCCGCTGGCATCCCCATGAGGCTGACATGACCAACGCCCTTACCCGCCTCGCCGCCACCATCGCCACCCGCAAAGGTGCGGATCCTCAAAGCTCTTGGACAGCCAAGTTGCTGGCCCAAGGCCCCGAAAAATGCGCTGAAAAGTTTGGCGAAGAGGCGGTCGAAGCCATCATAGAAGCCGTCAAAGGCGACAGGGCCAAACTGACAGCCGAAGCCGCCGATGTTCTCTATCACCTGCTCGTCATGCTCGCCGCCCGCGATGTCACGCTAAAGGATGTGCTGGCCGAACTTGACACCCGCGCAGGCACCTCCGGCATCGCCGAAAAAGCCGCGCGCTAGCGCCAAGCGCCCTTTACCCTTTCATACGTGCTCAAATATCCCGGGGGGGTCCAGGGGGGCAGCGCCCCCCGGCCTTCCGGCGGCCGCAGACCCTAGGCGTTAAGCATTGAACAAGAAGTGCAACACATCGCCGTCCTTGACCTCATAGGTCTTGCCTTCAACCCGGAACTTGCCTGCGTCCTTGGCGCCCGCCTCGCCATTGCCCGCAACATAATCGGCGTAGCCGATGGTTTCAGACCGGATAAAGCCCTTCTCGAAATCGCCGTGGATCACGCCCGCCGCTTGCGGGGCCAGCGTGCCCTTAAGGATCGTCCAAGCCCGCGCCTCTTTCGGGCCCACGGTGAAATAGGTCTGCAACCCCAGCAGTTCGTAGCCCGCGCGGATCAACCGATCCAGACCCGCCTCGTGCAGTCCCATTTCTTCCAGAAACATCGCGGCCTCGTCGGCGGCCAACTGGCTGATCTCTTCCTCGATCCGGGCCGAGATCACGACCGAAGCCGCCCCTTGCGCCTTGGCCATAGCGGCCACCCGTTCGGATTGGCTGTTGCCCTTGGCGGCGCAAGCCTCTTCCACGTTGCAAACATACAGCACAGGCTTCGAGGTCAGCAGTTGCAGCAAGCGCCACGCGCGCAGGTCGTCTTCGCCCACCCGCACCGTGCGGGCCGGTTTGCCCGCTTCCAGCGCCACTTGGGCCAAGGCCAACAGGCGGTCTTGATCGACCAATTCCTTATCGCCGCCCTTGATCTTGCGCGCCAAACCCGCACGGCGGCGTTCGATCGATTCCAGATCAGACAGCATCAGTTCGGTTTCAATCGTCTCGGCATCGGCCACGGGGTCAATGCGGCCTTCGACATGGGTGATATCGCCGTCTTCAAAGCAGCGCAGCACATGGGCAATGGCGTCGCATTCGCGGATATTGGCCAAAAACTGGTTGCCCAAACCCTCGCCCTTAGACGCGCCGCGCACCAATCCTGCGATGTCGACAAAGGTCATCCGTGTTGGAATAATTTGCTTAGATCCGGCAATTTCCGCCAATTTGTCCAGCCGCGCATCGGGCACAGCCACTTCGCCCACATTGGGTTCGATGGTGCAAAAGGGGAAGTTGGCAGCTTGCGCCGCAGCCGTTCTGGTCAAGGCGTTGAAAAGGGTGGATTTTCCCACGTTTGGCAAACCCACGATACCCATTTTGAAACCCATGACACCCTCCGCCTTTGCGCCCTCGCGGCATAGGTGGCGGGCGCGTCTTGGTCAAGAGGGCGGGCAGTGCTCACAGGTGGTCAAGCTGCCCTGCAGGCCAAAAAATGGCACCAAGGGCCCTTGGGTAGGGCCAAGCCATTGCTTTTCCCCGCGTCCAAGTGCACATCGGACATAACATTTCTTTTGGCAAAGATCGCTTACATGACCCGAATCGATGACACTTTCGCCCGCCTTTCCACGCAAAACCGCAAGGCTTTTGTGGCCTATATCATGGCGGGCGACCCCGATGTTGCCACAGCCTTGGCCGTGATGAAGGGCTTGCCTGCGGCTGGTGTCGATATCATCGAACTGGGCCTGCCCTTTACCGACCCCATGGCCGATGGCCCCACGATCCAACTGGCGGGCCAACGCGCGTTAGAAGGCGGGATGACGCTGGATAAAACCCTGCAAATGGTGCGCGATTTTCGCGCGTCTGACAGCACCACCCCCATCGTGCTGATGGGCTATTACAACCCGATCTATGCGCGCGGCGTTGATCTGTTCCTGACCCAAGCGAAAGCGGCGGGAATTGACGGGTTGATCATCGTTGACCTGCCACCCGAAGAAGACGACGAACTGTGCATTCCGGCGCAAAAGGCCGGCTTGAACTTCATCCGCCTTGCCACCCCCACAACCGACAACAAACGCCTGCCCAAGGTTTTGCAAAACACCTCGGGCTTTGTGTACTACGTCTCGATCACCGGCATCACCGGCGCTGCGGCAGCACTGGCTGTCGATGTCGCCCCCGAAGTGGCGCGGATCAAATCGCAGACCAAGCTGCCCGTGATTGTGGGTTTTGGCATCAACACCCCCGAAGCCGCGCAGGGCATCGCCTCGGTCGCCGATGGCTGTGTGGTGGGCTCTGCCATCGTCAAGCAAATCGGCGAGGGGCGTTCTGTGTCAGACGTTCTGGCCTTTGTGGCCAGCCTTGCCGCAGGCGCGCACCGCGCCTGATGCGCGATCCGGCCTATGCAAGTTTGCTGGCGGAAAGCTTTGAACGGCTGACAGGCCGCCCTTTGGGCGACCCTTGGGGCTTGAGCCAACCCTTGGTCTCGCATGGCACTCAGGTCGATCCGATATTTCGCTACGCCAACCCTGCAGCCTTGACCCTGTGGGAGATGGACTGGGACAGGTTCACCAAGCTACCCTCGCGCCTATCGGCCCAAGATGACCCCGCCATCCAAACCGACCGCAGCGCCTATCTGGCGCAGGCGGCGGTTAAGGGCTTTGTCAGCGGCTACCAAGGCATTCGCATTTCCGCCACAGGTCGGCGGTTTCGCATTGCGGATACGATCTTATGGACAGTGACCGACACCACCGGCATCCGCCACGGCCAAGCGGCACTTATCGGGCGCGTGGAAAGGCTGGACTAGGGCCGCTTTGCCCCTGTCCTTCCCGCACGAGGGCGTTAAACTAACGGTAAATCACGCCCGAGGATCTTATGCCCATCATCACCTGTATCGAAGACCTCAAGCAAATACACCGCCGCAAAGTGCCCAAGATGTTTTGGGATTATTGCGAAAGCGGGTCTTATACCGAACAAACGTTCGGCGAAAACAGCAGTGATTTTCACAAAATCCGCCTGCGCCAAAGGGTCGCACGCGATCTGTCGGGGCGCACGACCGCGACAACCATGATGGGGCGCGATGTGGCGATGCCCGTGGCCCTGTCACCCGTAGGGTCAGCCGGAATGCAATCGGCCGATGGCGAGATCAAAGCCGCACGCGCGGCCGAAGCGTTCGGAGTGCCCTTTACCCTGTCGACCTTTGCCATCTGTTCCATCGAAGATATCGCAGCCCACACCACAGCGCCCTTTTGGTTTCAGCTTTACGTCATGCGCGATGAGGATTTTGTGGATGGCTTGATCGAGCGCGCCCGCAACGCCGGATGCGATGCTTTGGTGCTAACCCTTGATTTGCAAATTTTGGGCCAGCGCCACAAAGACATCAAAAACGGCCTGACCGCCCCGCCCCGCATGACCCCGCGCAACCTGTTGGATATGGCGCTGCATCCGGCGTGGTCTATTGGCATGGCCACGACCAAACGGCGCACCTTTCGCAATGTGGTGGGCCACGCCAAGGGCGTGGTCAGCTTGCGCGATTTGAACGCGTGGTCGAATGAGAATTACGACCCAGAGCTGGATTGGGGCAAGGTGCGCAAACTGCGCGACAAATGGGGCGGCAAGCTGATCTTAAAGGGCATTCTCGATGCCGAAGACGCCCGCATGGCTTTGGATGTCGGGGCGGATGCCATCTTGGTGTCAAACCACGGCGGGCGGCAATTGGACGGCGCACTTTCCACCATCCGCAGCCTGCCGCAAGTGGTGCGTGCCGTGGGCGACCAGATGGAGGTGTATCTGGATGGCGGCATCCGATCCGGCCAAGATGTGTTGAAAGCCTTGGCAATGGGGGCCCAATCGACCTTCATCGGGCGCAGTTATCTTTATGGCCTTGGCGCGATGGGGCAAGCGGGTGTGACCAGTGCCTTGCAAGTGATCCAAAAGGAAATCGACATCACCATGGCCCTGTGCGGTGTGCAACACGCGCGCGAATTTTCGCGGGAGCATGTTCTGGTGCCCGAAGGGTTCGAAGGCCGTTGGGAATGATCGAAACCCTGCTGCACTTTCCTGTGCAAGGCCAGCGCGTCACTGGCACCTTGTGCCTGCCGCAAGGCGCCCCTGCCCCCGTGGTTTTGATGGTGCATGGATTTACCGGATCACGCGATGAAATGGCGGTGACGGGCACGGGCGAAGGTGTATTCTCACGCTCGGCCCGCCGCTTGGCACAGCTTGGGCTGGCATCGCTGCGGATAGATTGTCGCGGCAGCGGCACGTCAGAGGGTGATTTTGCCGACACGACCTACGAAGGCCAAATCGCCGATGCTCTGGCCGCTTTGCAGGCGCTGGCAGATGATGCGCGCGTTCAAGGCAAGCGCGTGGCGCTGCTGGGGTGGAGCCAAGGTGGCTTGGTCGCGGCTTGCGTGGCTGCGCGCAGCCAGCGGCCCTTGGCCACGGCCCTTTGGGCTGCGGTGGCTGATCCGGTGGAAAGCATAGGCGGCATATTGGGCGCGGATGTTATGGCCGCTGGATTGAGAACGGGCGATCAGGCGCTGCAAATCAGGGTGCATGACAAGACCATTGCCCTGAAGCAAGGCTATTTCGACGGGATGGTGACAGTGAAACCTGCCGAGGAAATCAGCCGCTATTCCGGCCCCCTATTCGTCGCCCACGGGCTGGCCGATACCGCCGTGCTGCCCCATG
>CAMAYO010000095.1 GCA_945862465.1 Pseudorhodobacter antarcticus
CGCCACATCGCCCCGCTCTAGCTGGGTGACGACTTTTTCAAGCTCTGCCATGGCCTCTTCAAAGGACAGGTCGGTGACGGGTTTTTCACTCAAAGGCTGCGCTCCATCAAGACAGACACGTGCGCTGCGACCGAGGTCTGCAGCGCCCCAAGATCATAGCCGCCTTCCAGACAGGATACCACCCGCCCTTGGGCATGGGTGGCGGCCAAATCGCACAGGCGGTGGGTCAACCAAGCAAAGTCATCCTCGTGCCAGTTCAGATTGGCCAAAGGGTCTGCGGCGTGGGCATCAAAGCCCGCGCTGATGAGGATCAGGTCAGGCTTGAACGCATCAAGCGCGGGGAAAACCTGCGCCTCGTAAGCTGCGCGCATCATGGCGCCGGTGCTTTCGGGGGGCAGGGGTAGGTTCAAAATCTGGCCATGCGCGCCAGTTTCAGACGCATCGCCCGTGCCGGGCCAAAGCGGCATTTGCTGGCTGGTGGCCAGAAAGGCGCGGGGTTCGCCCCAAAGCAGGTCTTGCGTGCCGTTGCCGTGATGCACATCGAAATCCACAACCGCCACCCGCCCTAGGCCGTGATGATACAACGCCCGCTTCGCGGCGATGGCCACTGTGCCAAACAGGCAAAAGCCCATCGGCGTGGCGCTTTCGGCATGGTGACCCGGCGGGCGGGCTACGACGAAGGCGGTTTTATCCTGCCCTGCCAGAACGGCATCCACCGCCGCACAGGCCCCGCCCACGGCGCGCAGCGCTGCTTGATAGGAACCACGTGACATCCACGTATCGGCATCAAGCTGCACCGTTCCGCTGGCGGGCTCGGCCAAGCGGATGCGGTCTATATAGGCTTGCGGATGGCAGCGTAGAATATCGGCCTGCGCCGCCAAAGGAGAGATGCGCCGCTTAACAGCCAGCCCCGCCAACCCGCGTTCTACCGCAGCGATCCTGTCCACCCGTTCGGGGTGGCCCGCAGGGGTAATGTGCTGGGCAGAGGTGGCGTGCGCGAAAATCAGGGTCATGGCTTAAACAACACACCCCCGTGCCGCGACATCTTCATGGCGCAGCACTTCGCCGCTGCGGTGAAAGACCACGCGGTCGGTCAGGTTGCTGACCACGCAGGAATGGTTAGGCACAACGCGCACCTTATCGCCAACCTTGGGCCGAGGGGATGCGCCGTGCAGGGTGACGTTGCCGTGTTCCTCGCTTAGGGCGGTGATCGAGGCTTCGGGGTGTTCCAAGATCATCCCATAGCCCTGCAACCCGAACAGGTCAGAGCTAAGGGTTTTTGATCCCGCGTCCAGCACGGCACGGTCAGGCGTGGGGCGGCTGACCACGGTTGCCAGCACCGTCAGCGCGCAGTCGGTGATCTGGCAAGCGCCGCGTTCCACCAAAGAGCGGTCGTTGTAAATATAGGTTCCCGCGCGGTATTCGGTGATTGACGGCGCAAGGGCCGCTTGTGCCATGGACGGCGTGCCACCGCTAGAGATCACGGGGCAACTGCCCAGTTCCGCCACGATCAAATCGCGGGCGGCTGAGAGAAACGCCTCTACCTGCGTTTCGGCATCGGGTTTGGGATAGGTCATCAACCCGCCAAACACCAAGCCCGCCGATCCCGCCACCAAACGCGCCAATTCCAAGGCCTGTTGCGGGCTTTGTACGCCGCAGCGGCCCATGCCTGTGTCGCATTCCACCAACACGCGCAGCGGTACGGCACTTCCTGCCATGCCCTTTGCCAAGGCGGCTATGGTTTCGGCGTTGTCGGCCACTGTCGACAGAATCCCCGCCTCGGCCAGCACTCTTGCGCGGGCGATTTTGGCGGGGGAAAGCAGGTTGAAGCACAGCAGAATGTCGTCAAAGCCATCGGCGGCGAAAACCTCGGCTTCCGAGATTTTCTGACAGGCAATCCCGATCGCCCCCGCCTTCATCTGCAAGCGGGCGAGATAGGGGATTTTGTGGGTTTTGATATGGGGGCGAAAGCCTTTGCCAAGCTGATCGAGGATCGTTTGAGCGCGGGCGATGTTCGCCTCGACCAGATCAAGGTCGATCAGGACGGCGGGGGTTTCGATGTCTTCGATGCGCATGGTGTTCCCCTTAAACCCGCTGAAGTTTGATCGAACGGATGGCAAAGGGCCCCATCGCCCCTGCTTCGGCGCTGGGCTCTTCCAACAGATTTACCGCGCCGCCCTGATGCCACCCAGCGGGCAAGCGCAGGTCTGGGGTCACCGTGCCGCCTGCGGGTTCGTATAGGCGCAGGACCAAGCCTTGGCCGTCTTCGGCGGGTTTCAAGGCTGAAATCGCCAGTGCTGGATCGGTGGCAACGGCTTGCCAAGCGCCATCGGTCAGTTGGGCGGTTTGCACGAACAGCGGTTGATTCAAATCTTGTGCTTCGGCCAGAACGCCGCCCGTTAGCCAATCGCCCGAAAAGGGCAAAAGCGCGTATGTGAACGATTGTGCGCCTTCGTCCGCCAAGAAGTCTGGAAAGACGGGTGAGCGCAGCAGGCTGATGCCAAGTTCATTGCCCAAAGCGTGGTGGCCGTATTTGCCATCGTTCAAAAGCGCCACACCAAAGCCGCGCTCTGCCATCAAGGCAAAGCGGTGTGCTGCGACCTCGTATTTGGTTTCATCCCACGGTGTGTTGCGATGGTTGGGCCGCGCAATCACCCCGCAAGCGCATTCAAACAGCGCGTGATCGGATTGCACGGCGAGGGGGAAGCGGGTTTTGAGCAGCACACGGCGGTCGTGCCAATCAAGGTCGGTCTTGAACTCGACACGGGGCGAATTGGCCCATAGCCGCAGGTGCTGCACGATGGTGCTGGCCCCAAAGCGGCGGGTGATGCGGAGGGCGGCGCGGTGCGGGCCTGTTTCGGTGACTTCGATGCTTTCAGCGGGTATTTCGCGGCCAGAGGCGGTGTAGTCTTCTTCAATATCCCAAGCGTCAAAATAGCGCGGCTTGTCGACATAGGCCCAAATCTGGTTGCCACGCCCCGCCAAACACTCCCGCCCCGTGCGCTTGTCGATCACGCTGGACAGGGTGCCATCTGGCAGAAGCGAGACTTTGACGAAGGCGTTTTCCAGCCCTGTGGTGGAAACAGTCAAAGGCCCTGCTTGCACAAAACTGGTGCGCGCTGTTACCGACAGGCCCGCCACGGCTTCGGGGGCGGATAGCACAAAGCCCTCGGCCACGGCTTGCCCGTTGGGCAAAGATTGCGCCGATGTCAGGCGGATGGGGCGCGGTTGCAGGTCGGGGTTGATTATCACGACCCCCGCCGTTGGCCCCGCCATGCCTGCGGCTAAAGCGGCAAGCGCTTTGGCCTGAAGCGCGGAGCCGTCTTTGATGACGCCAGCCAGTTCCTCCTCGGCGACCTCATACACTTCGCGGATCGAGGAACCGGGCAGAATGTCGTGGAATTCGTTGCGCAGCAGCACTTGCCAAGCGTCTTGCACGGGGGCGGGCTGCGCGCCGCCACGCAGGGTGACCATGGAACCCAACACCTCGGCCCCGATCAGCGCGCGTTCGGCGCGGCGGTGCAGGTATTTGGTGCGGCCTTGGGTCGTTAACGTGCCACGGTGGTATTCCAGATAAATCTCGCCCACCCATTTGGGCAAAGGGGCTGTCGCGCGGGTGGCGATGGATTGGAACCACTCCGTCACATTCACATGGCGCATTTTTGGCACCAGCGGAAAGTCGGCCAACTGGCGGGTGCGCAGGATGTCTTCCTCGGTCGGGCCACCGCCGCCATCGCCGCGCCCATAGCATAGCAGCGACTCGCCAATGATCGCGCGGTCTTGGTACGCCGCCCAAGTGCCCAATGTGGCGCGTGGGCCCAGTTCGGCGTTGTAGCCGTTGGATGGGTTTTCAAAGGTGTGCATCGTCACTTCTGACCCGTCTAACCCGCGCCATGTGAACAGATCATGCGGCAGGCGGTTCTTTTCGGACCAGTTGGATTTGATGGTGAACACCGCACTCATCCCCGCGCTGCGCAGCAGTTGCGGGATGATGGGCGAAAAGCCGAAGGTGTCGGGAAGCCAGCACACGGTTGAGCGTTTGTCAGCGCCAAAGGTGCAGTCGAAAAAGCCGATGCCATACAGCAGTTGCCGGATCAGCGATTCTCCGCAGGGCATATTGGTGTCGGGTTCGACCCACATACCGCCCAAAGGCTCCCACACGCCCTGTGCGACTTTGGTTTTGATCGTCTCCAGCAGGGCTGGGTCGTCTTGGCCCACAAAGTCATATAGCTGCGGGGTGGAGTGGTTGAAGCGGAACTCGGGGAAGGTATCGGCCAACTGCGCGACAGTGTGAAAGGTACGCACACCTTTGCGGCGGGTTTCTACCATGGGCCACAGCCAGGCAAGGTCGATATGGGCGTGGCCTGTCAGCGCGATGGACCCTTCTTGCGGGAAGCGGGTTTGCAGGGCGCGCAGGCCCGCGCGCAGGTGATCGCGGGCGACGATGACAGAAGCGCGAGACGCTTCGGGCAGGGGTTGCGGGGCGGCAAGGGTTTTGGGCAGTTTCCAGACCGATTGGCTTTCAGCGGTGGCGGTGATGCGCGCCAAGTAGCTTTGCGTTTCGGTGGGCCATTCGAGCAGGTGAAAGGCGGCCCCGGCCAGATCCATCACGGGGGCGCATAGCGCGTGGGGGTCGTTGTGGTCGGGGTGCGGGCGGCGGGGGAACCATTCCGGGACGGGCCAGCCTTCCACCTCGTGCCCACCCAAGGTGCGAACCAGTTCCACCACTTGGCGCTGCATGCGGATGAAATCGTCCAGATCGGGTTCCAGCCAGACCAGTTCGGTGCGGCCCAAGGCGGCATCGCGGTTGGGCACGCCTTGTTCAAGGCGCGCGACGCAATCGGCTTCGATGGCAAAGGCGCGGTCGGTGACGCGGAAATCCATATGGGGCGGGTTTAGGCCGTGGGTGGTGGTGGTTTTGCCTTTCAGCCGAACCAAGCCTTCACCGCCCAGCCATAGGTGCAAGCGGGTGTCTTGCAGTGGCCAATGGGCTGGAACCTCAACCGAGGGATGGGCAAAGGGCAAAGGCTCGCCGTTATCTTGCCAGCGATGGCCTGCGGCGATGGGTTGGCCTTGCAAGGTCCAGCGGTTCAAGACCACCACTTCGCGCGCCAGCCATTGCTGCAACTCGTCCAGCCGTTTGGTCATTCGGCGCAGGCGCATTTCTAGGTTCAGATAGCTGGGCATGGAATCCTCGGGCCTTGGGTATGTTCCAACAATGCGGTGAGGATGGCCCCAAGTCCAGCGCGGCAAAGCGGCTTGGGCGGTGCTGTCAGCAGAATTTTAGAGTAGGTTTGCGGGCGCGAAACCCAAAGCCAGCCCCTAGTCGCTTTGCAGCATATAGCCTTCGCCGCGCACGGTTTGCAGATAGCGTGGCTGGCGCGGATCGTCTTCGATCTTGCGGCGCAGGCGGGTGATTTGCACATCCACCGCGCGTTCGTGCCCGCCGGAGGGGTCTTTGGGCAAATCGCCAGCCAGTTTTTCGCGCGGAACGGGTGCGCCCTCGGCTGCGGCGAACAGGCGCATCAGTTGGGATTCGGTGGCGGTTAAGCGGATCAGATCATCGCCGCGCCACAATTCGCCGCGATCCAGATCATAGCGCACGGCGCCCATGTGCAGCGTTTTGGGGGCGGGGGCAATCTGCGGGGCCACCTGCGGCATACGGCGCAGAATGGCGTTGATGCGCAGCAGCAGTTCTTTGGGTTCAAAGGGTTTGACCAAGTAGTCATCCGCCCCCGCTTCCAGCCCTTCGATGCGGTTCGATGCTTCTCCCCTTGCGGTTAGCAGCAGGATGGGCAGCGCTTTGGTCTTGCGCAGGTCTTGGGTGAAGGTGATGCCATCCTCGCCTGGCATCATGACATCTAGCACCAACAGGTCAAACTCTAACCCCGCCATCAGGCGGCGCGCTTGGGCGGCGTTGCGGGCGGTGGTGACAAGAAAGCCGCTGCGGATCAGGAACTTTTGCAACAGGCCGCGAATGCGTTCGTCATCATCAACGACCAGCAGGTGAGTTTGCGGTTCGCTCATGGCGTATCCTCACGCAGGCCTTGGTATTGGCGGCGCATTTCGGGATCCATCATGGCTTCCAGCACGGTGCGAAAGCCGTGCACCGCTTGCGGGCCTGCGGCGCGGTAGGCGGCGCGCATGCGGGCGCGCTGGGCATCTGACAGGGCGCGTTCAAGGGCAGCGCCCTTGTCGGTCAGGTGCAAGCGGCGTTCGCGTTTGTCGGTTTTGCCCACCCGCGCCTCCACCAAGCCATCGTCAAACAGGGTGCGCAGCACGCGGTTCAGGCTTTGCTTGGTGACACCTAGAATGCCCAACAGGCTAGACACTGTCATGCCGGGGGCGCGGTGGATGAAGTGGATCGCGCGGTGATGGGCGCGGCCGTAATCCATGCCTTCCAAGATGCGGTCGGGGTCGGCGGTAAAGCCGCGATAGGCGAAAAACATCGCCTCGATGCCTTTGCGCAACTGTTCATCGGTCAGAAAAAGCAGGCTGTCGCTGCCGGTTGCATTGTCTGCCATGACGCCCCCTTGTTGACGGGAATTTACGTCAGCCTTTCTGACATTCCAAGCGGCAAATTGCCACGGGGTTTGTGCTGCCAAACTACGTCAGCCTTGTTGACATTCTAAAACGCCACTGTTAGCAAAATACCGATTTTGCGCAATATTATGTCCGAAGTGGACCTAATCGCCGCAACATTTGCAAAGATGGAGGCTGAGATGGCAGGATATGACGATCGCGACGGGTTCATCTGGATGGATGGCAAACTGGTAGAATGGCGCGATGCCAAGGTGCATATTCTGACCCATGCGCTGCACTATGCCAGCGCTGTTTTTGAAGGCGAGCGGTGCTATAACGGCAAGATCTTCAAATCGACCGAGCATTCCGAGCGGCTTTTGATGTCGGGCGAACTGCTTGATATGCCTATCCCTTACACCGCCGCCCAGATCGACGCGGCCAAGGTGGAAGTGCTGAAAGCCAATGGTTTGACCGACGCCTATGTGCGCGCAATTGCGTTTCGCGGCGCGGGTGACGAGATGGGCGTTGCGGCCCTTGCCAACCCCGTGCGGCTGGCGATTGCCTGCTGGACTTGGGGCGCTTACTACGGCGACGCGAAGTTCAAAGGCGCGAAGCTGGACATTTCCAAGTGGAAGCGCCCTTCGCCCGAAACGATTCCTTCGTCGGCCAAGGCGTCGGGTCTGTATATGATTTGCACCATGTCCAAGCACGCGGCGATGGCCAAGGGCTGTTCGGATGCCATGATGTACGACTACCGCGGCTATGTGGCCGAAGCGACGGGGGCCAATATCTTCTTCGTCAAGAATGGCGAAGTGCATACCCCCAAGGCCGACGCTTTCCTGAACGGCATCACGCGGCAAACCGTGATCCAGATGCTCAAAGACATGCAGATCGTGGTGCATGAACGCCACATCATGCCCGACGAGCTTTCAGGCTTTGAACAGTGCTGGCTGACGGGAACTGCCGCCGAAGTGACCCCTGTGGGCCAGATCGGCGAGCATATGTTTGAAGTGGGTGATCTGACCAAGCGCGTGTCGACCGAATACGAAAAGCTGGTCCGCGCCTGATGCGTCTTTAAGGATGGGCAGACATGCCCATCCTTTTCTCTACAGACTGTCGCGGCGCAAAGGCGTGGTGGAACAATGCAGCCCCCCGCCGTTCTTATGGTTGGCGGCATAGGGGATGGTTTGCCACGACACCCCCGCTGCGGCCAAACGGTCCAGCGTGCGGTTGGTGGCACCTTCGGGGATCAGCATTTTGCCCGGTGCGATGGCGAGGGAATTCACGATCCACGGATCATCGCCCGGATCGGTTTCGATATAGCTGATGCCGCGCGCGGTCAGTTCTTCAAGGAAAGAATAGGGCAGGCCCATCGGGTTTAAGATCGCCAGATCGCGGTCGATCATCAGGAACGACACATCTAGATGGATGTCATAGCCTGTCAGTTCGACGATCAGCAGATCAACCCCTTGGCGCTTTAACACCTCGCCCACCTGCTCGGCCCCTTCGCGGTTCACGCGAACGCCCACACCGATGGCGCAGGTTTTCTCGTTCAGCCAAGCAAAGCTGCCGCCTTCCATGATGCCGCTGCCCGAAATGGTGCGCAGGATCGGGATGCCGATTTTGGCCAAGGTGCGGGTGACGGCCAGTTCTTCGCCGCGCCGAATGCGCGCGCCCATGCGGCAGACAATGGCCCCGCCTTTGACCATGATCAGCGGATCGCGGGTGTAGATTTGCTTTAGGCGGTTGCCCGCCTCGCCCTCCATGTAATGCACCTCGACACCGTCAGCTTGCAGGGCGGCCACAAAGGCATCGTGCTGGCGCTGCATCAGGGGCAGGTCGGGCGGGGTGTCGGATTGAAAATACCAGCCCACGGCAGGGTCGCCAAAGCTGCCAATCTCGGCCAAGCGTTTGGTCGGGTCGACCACGTTCAGTTCTGGCCCGGGGCGGTGCATCAAGATCGAGCGGATTTTGCCCACATCGTTATCAATCCCCCACACCTTACCCCAAGAGGCCATGAGTTCAGACGGGTCTTCAAACGGCGGCTCTGCCCCTGCGGCAAAGGTTTTCACAGTTTGGGTATAGATCCAGTGGGCGTTGGTCATGGGATGGGCCTTTATGGGGGTCAGACGGCAGAGAAGGCGTTGTCGACAAAAAGCTGGGTGCCGTTGACGAATTCGGCATCGTCAGAGGCAAGGTATAATGCTGCGCGGGCGATGTCTTCGGGCTGACCAAAGCGGCCTTGGGCTGCTTTCAGCGCGGCTTCGGATACATCGACACCAAGGGCGGTCAGTTCCGCCACCTCGCGCAGACCATGCGGGGTTTCGATGAAACCGGGGCAGATGGCGTTGCAGCGAATGCCACGGTCGCGGAATTCCACCGCGATGGCGCGGGCGAACATATGGCAGGCACCCTTGGTGGCATCATACAGCACCTCGTTCGGGGTGGCGTAAACGGCTGAGATGGACGAGGTGCATACGATGGCCCCCTTGCCCGCTTCCAGCATCATGGGCAGAACAGCGCGGGTCATGAGGTACATGGATTTGACGTTCACATCGAACAGGAAATCCCAATCCTCTTCTTCGGTTTCCAAGAAGGGTTTGATCACAATCGTGCCCGCATGGTTGAACAGCACATTCACCGGACCAAGCGAGGCTTTGACATTGGCCACTGCCGCCTCAACCTGATCTTTCTGTGACACATCTGCGGTGGCAAAGACCACGCGCTTGCCAAGGCTTGCCAGTTCAAAGGCCAAGGCTTGGCCCGCCTGCACATTGCGGTCAATGATGCCCACAGCAGCGCCTTCAGCGGCGAACAATCGCACAGCGGCGGCCCCGCAGCCTGTGGCCCCGCCTGACACGATGGCGACTTTTCCTTTTAAACGATCAGCCATGGCACCCTCTGTTTTGTTGCTGGCCAAGGTAACACCGAAGCAGGG
>CAMAYO010000096.1 GCA_945862465.1 Pseudorhodobacter antarcticus
AGCATTTTCTTTGGCCTCGCGGGTTTGGTGCTGTTTAGCGACTTTGCGGGCGGCAATGCGCCACCAAGAAAGCGCCGCCGCACAAAGACCCCGTGACGTGGCGCAGTCTTTGCGCTAAGACGGAAAAAAGTCGAGTGCAAGGGTCTGACGGAATGCGCAAGTCACGGATGGTTCTCGCGATAGCGGGCGTGGCGCTTTTGGCGCTTAGCGCCTGTGGGGCGAACAAAGGCGTTCCGCGTTTGATGAACCTGCATTCGTCAGGCGACGGGCCAGATGAATTTGCCCTGCTGCCTCCCAAGGCGCTGTCTTTGCCCGAAGATCTGACGGTTCTGCCCGATCCGACCCCCGGCGGCGAAAACCTGACCGATCAGCACCCGATGAATGACGCTATTGTGGCCTTGGGCGGCAAAGTGCCCGAAGTCACAGGCATTCCTGCCGCAGACGCCGGTTTGGTGCGCTATGCAGGGCGTGCAGGCGGCATCCCTGATATCCGCGCCAGCCTTGCGGCAGACGATCTGGAATGGCGCAAGAAGCATAAGGGCAAGTTCTTGGAACGGGCCTTCTCGCTAACCACCTATTTCGATGCCTACAAGGATATGTGGCTGGACACCTATGCCGAATTGCAGCGCTGGCGCGATGCGGGCTTGTCCACGCCCTCGGCCCCGCCCGAAGACACTGGCAAAGAGAAAAAGTAACCCACACGGCCAGTCACAACCGCGTGGCAAGTACTTGCGCCTGATCGGCTTAGGGCTAGCTTGGCCTTAAACGATGGAGGCCATGTCGATGTCAGAACTTTCTTGGATCAATCGGTGGCCTTTGGCCGCTTTGGCCCTTGGCCTGTCGGTGGGGCAGGCTTTGGCCGACAAAGTCAGCACCTTTGCGCTGGATAACGGCCTGCAGGTCGTGGTGATCGAAGATCACCGCGCCCCCGTTGTGGTGCATATGGTCTGGTATAAAATTGGGGCCGCCGATGAAAGCCCGGGCCACTCTGGCATCGCCCATTTTCTAGAGCACCTGATGTTTCAAGGCACCAAGACCGTGCCCCCCGAACAATTCAGCAAAATCGTGGCGGCCCAAGGCGGGTCGGATAACGCCTTCACCTCGACCGATTACACCGCTTATTTTCAGCGCGTGGCATCCGACAGGCTTGATCTGGTGATGACACTGGAATCTGACCGGATGCACAACCTGAACCTGACCCAAAGCGATGTGGACACCGAGCGCAACGTTATCTTGGATGAACGCGCGCAACGCACCGACAGTGATCCGGGATCGCTGTTGAGCGAGCAGATGGCCGCAGCACAGTATATGAACCATCCCTACGGCATTCCTGTCATCGGCTGGCGGCACGAGATCGAAGGTCTTTCACGCCAAGACGCGCTAGATTTTTATCATGCCAACTACGCCCCCAACAACGCGATCTTGATCGTGGCGGGCGATGTGACGCCGCAAGACGTTCTGGCCTTGGCCAAAAAGCACTACGGACCCATTCCTCCGTCAGACAAAATCCACGACCGCATCCGCCCGTCCGAGCCGCCACAACTGGCCGAGCGCCGCTTGGTTTTGGCCGATGAGCGTGTGGCCCAGCCCTATGTCGTGCGCAACTATCTGGCCGCCGAACGCAACAGTGGCGACCAGAAAGACGCCGCAGCGCTGACCATGCTGGCCCAGCTTTTGGGCGGCAACCGCGCGACATCGGTTTTGCCCCGCGCGCTTGAGTTTGACCAGAAAATCGCCACCTATACGGAAGCCAGCTATGACGGCGTCTCGCTGGATCAAACAACCTTTACCCTCGCCGCTGTGCCCGCAGATGGCGTGACCCTTGATCAGGTGGAAAAGGCTATGGACGCGGTGTTGGACCAGTTCCTGAAAACCGGCGTTGATGCGGAAGAATTCGCCCGAATCAAGGCGCAGGTGAAGGCCGAGCAAATTTACAGCAGCGACAACACCCAAGGCTTGGCGCATCGATACGGCATGGCGCTGGCATCGGGTTTGACTGTGCAAGACGTGCAGGCTTGGCCCGATCTGTTGCAAGCCGTGACCGCAGAAGAGGTGATGGCGGCTGCGAAAACAGTGCTGGATCGCCGTCAGGCCGTGACAGGCTGGCTGCAAACGGAAGGAGCGGCGCAATGATGGTTCGGGCCCTTGCCCTGATGGGTGCGTTGATCTGTTTGGCCCTGCCCTTGCGGGCAGCGGTGGCTATTCAAGAAGTCACCTCGCCGGGTGGGATCAAAGCTTGGCTGGTGGAAAACCACGACATTCCCTTTACCGCCCTGAACATCCGCTTCAAGGGCGGCACGTCTTTGGATGCATCGGGCAAACGGGGGGCCGTGAACCTGATGACCGCGCTGATCGAAGAAGGGGCGGGCGATCTGGATTCCCAAGCCTTTGCTGCAGCCCGCGATGGTATGGCCGCCGAGTTTGGTTTTTCCAGCGACAGTGATGGCGTCAGCGTCAGCGCGCGCTTTCTAACCGACACCAGCGCGCAAGCCACAGACCTGCTGCATCTGGCCCTAACCCAACCGCGCTTTGATGCGAAAGCTATCGAACGGGTGCGCGGCCAAGTGCTGCAAAACATCGCCAGCAGCGCCAAAGATCCCGGCACGATTGCCAGCGACCTTCTTAGCCAAGCGGCCTTTGGCGACCATCCCTATGGCTCTAGCGGCGATGGCACAGCGGATAGCGTGCAGGTTTTAACCCGCGACGATTTGCTTGCCGCCTATCACGGCGCCTTGGCCCGCGACCGCATCTATGTGGCGGCGGCGGGGGATATTTCGGCCACTGATCTGGGCCTGATGCTTGACAAACTCTTGGGCGACCTGCCCGCCACAGGTGCCCCGCAACCCGCCGATGTGGCGCTGACCGCTAAGGGCGATGTCACCCAGCAAAGCTTTCCCGGCCCGCAAAGCACGATCAGCTTTTACCAAAGCGGTATCCAGTTCGAAGACCCCGACTATTTCGCCGCGACAATCCTGAACGAAATCCTCGGCGGCAATGGCTTTTCTTCGCGCTTGATGAACGAAGTGCGCGAAAAGCGCGGGCTGAGCTATGGCATCGACACCAGCCTTGCCGCCTATGAGCATGCAGAGTTGTTGGCAGGGTCGGTGGCGACATCGAATGAAAAAGCGGCCGAGACGATGCAGGTTATTCGCGATGTCTGGGCCGATGTTGCCAAGAATGGCGTGACCCAAAAAGAGGTCGACGATACCAAGACCTACCTGACAGGGGCCTACCCGCTGCGGTTTGATGGCAACAAGCGCATCGCCTCGATCTTGGTCGGTATGCAGATGCTGGGCCTGCCCGTCACCTATCCTACCGAGCGCAACGCCAAGGTCGATGCGGTGACGCTAGAGGATGTAAACCGGGTTGCAGCCGCGCTTTTGACGCCCGATAAGCTGACCTTTGTGGTGGTCGGTGATGCGGTTGGGGTTGTGTCAGGCAACTGAGCGAATCTGTGGCTTGCTGGTTTCATCCCTGCTACAGTTAGCGGAATGAACAGTCAGGCCCCCCATAGGATGCGTCCAGAAATCAAATTGCTGGATGAAGCGGCGATCAACCGGATCGCAGCTGGCGAGGTGGTGGAACGCCCCGCCTCTGCGGTGAAAGAACTGGTCGAAAACGCGCTGGACGCGGGGGCTAAGCGTATCACGGTTGACTATGCCGCGGGTGGCAAGGTGCTGATCCGTGTCACAGATGACGGCTGCGGCATGACCGCTGACGATCTACCCCTTGCCGTGGCGCGCCATGCGACATCCAAGATCGATGGGTCAGACCTGCTTAACATCCGCTCTTTCGGCTTTCGCGGCGAGGCTTTGGCAAGCCTTGGGTCGGTTGGCCGTTTAGCTATCACCTCCCGCGCTGCGGGGGCTGAGGGTGCCAGCCTGACGGTGAATGGCGGCCGCATGGGCCCAGTTCGCCCTGCGGGCGCGGTGCAAGGCACGGTCGTAGAACTGCGCGATCTGTTCTATGCCACACCCGCACGCCTGAAATTCCTGCGCACCGATCGGGCCGAGGCGGGGGCCATATCTGATGTGCTGCGCCGCTTGGCCATGGCCGAACCGCAGGTAGGCTTTGCCCTGAACGAAGTGACCGAAGGCCAAGCGCCCCGCAGCCTGTTGCGCCTTGACCCTGAAAATGGCGATTTCTTTGATGCTTTGCAGCGCCGCCTGACGCGGATGTTGGGGGCTGATTTTACCGACAATGCTTTGCGGATAGATGTAGAGCGCGAGGGTCTGCGCCTGTCAGGCTATGCAGCACTGCCCACCTATTCACGCGGCTCGTCGGTTCAGCAATTTGTGTTTGTGAACGGGCGTCCGGTATTGGACCGCCTGCTTTTGGGTGCGCTGCGGGTGGCGTATTTGGATGTGCTGTCACGCGACCGCTATCCTGCAGCTGTGCTGAACCTGATCTGCGACCCCGAACGGGTGGACGTTAATGTTCATCCCGCCAAATCCGAAGTGCGCTTTCGCGACCCCGAAGCCGCGCGCAGCCTGATCATCACGGGCCTGCGCACAGCACTTGCAGGGTCCGGGCACAGGGCATCATCCACTGTGGCGGGGGCAACCTTAGCCGCCCTGCGCCCTGAAACGCAAAGCGCCAACCAACCGCGCATCTACCAGATGGACCGCCCCTCTGGCATCAGCCTGTCGCGCGCCTTTGCGCTGCAAGCGCCGTCGGGCTTTGCCGAAGCGCCCGCGCCCTATGAAGCACAGCCAGTACCGCAAGAAGACACCTTCCCCCTTGGGGCTGCCCGCGCGCAGGTGCATGAAAACTACATCATCGCCCAAACCCAAACCGGCATCGTGATCGTCGACCAGCACGCAGCGCATGAGCGGTTGGTGTACGAACGCCTGAAACGCCAAAGGGATGAGACAGGCATCAAGGCCCAGGCCCTGCTGATCCCCGAAATCATCGAACTTGGGGCTGACGATGCAGCGCGACTGCTGGCGATTGCCGACGATCTTGCAGCCCTTGGCCTAACCATTGAACCCTTTGGCGGCCATGCCATCGCCGTGCGCGAAACCCCTGCAGTTTTGGGCAATGTGTCCGCCCGCGCCTTGGTGCAGGACGTTTTGGATGAACTGGCCGATCAGGGCGACAGCCCATCTTTGCTGGCCAAGATGGATGCGATCCTTAGCCGCATGGCGTGCCACGGTTCCATCCGTTCAGGCCGCCAAATGCGCGCCGAAGAGATGAACGCGCTTTTGCGCGAAATGGAGGATACGCCCCTGTCAGGCCAATGCAACCACGGACGGCCCACCTATGTGGAACTGAAGCTGTCCGATATCGAACGATTGTTTGGTAGACGATGATCTCCCTGTTTGGTCAAAGCTTTGCATGGAACGCGCCCGAAGTGGTGATCCCCGCCGTCATCCTTTTGTTGGTGCTGGGACTGCTGGTTATGGTTCTGCGCGCCTCGGGCCGCGCCGCGCCGCAACTGATGCAAGAAATATCGTGGGTTTCGCAGCGTGTGCAAAGCCTGTCCGAAGGACAGGAGCGGTTGGCGGGCGGGCTTCACCATGTGTCAGAAGCGCAAAGCCTTTCACAAACGGCGATGATCCAATTGATGGAAAACCGCTTGGCCGAAGTGCAGCGCTTTATGGGCGAATCCCTTACAGGATCATCTATGCGCACGGCGCGGTCTTTGGGTGATTTGCAACAGCGCTTGGAAACCATCGACAAAGCGCAAGCCAATATCGAAAAGCTGTCGGGCAATGTTCTCAGCCTGCAAGACATTCTCGCCAACAAGCAAACGCGCGGCGCTTTTGGCGAAATTCAATTGCACGACATCGTGGCCAAGGCTCTGCCGCCCGATGCCTATACGATGCAGGCCACGCTTTCGAACGGCAAACGGGTGGATTGCCTGATCCATCTGCCCAACCCGCCCGGCCCCTTGGCGATTGACGCCAAGTTTCCGCTGGAAGCCTACGAGGCCCTGCGCCGCGCGGAAAACCCGCGTCAGGTGCAAGAGGCGAACATGGCTTTGCGTGCGGCCGTGCGCAGCCATATCAAGGCCATTTCCGACAAGTATATTATCGAAGGCGAAACTGCCGACGGCGCGCTGATGTTTTTGCCGTCAGAAGCCGTCTATGCCGAATTGCACGCGAACTTCCCTGAGATCGTGCGCGAAGGCTTTGCTGCGCGCGTCTGGATCGTGTCACCCACCACCTGCATGGCCACGCTGAACACCATGCGGGCGATTTTGAAAGATGCCCGCTTGCGCGAGCAGACGGGGGCTATTCGCAAAGAGTTGGCGGAACTTTATAAAGACATCGAACGCCTTTCCGAACGCGTGGGCAACCTTGACCGCCACTTTGGCCAAGCCGCCAAAGACATCGAAGAGATCAAAATCAGCTCTGATAAAGCGGGCAAAAGGGCGCGGCGATTGGATGCGTTTGACTTTGAAGAACTGGCCTTGCCGATTGTGCCTAAGGTTCCCGAATGATCACTTACCTATCTGCAGCTGACTTTGTCACCATGCCTTGGGCCAATGGCAAAGGCACCACGGTGGAACTGCTGCGGGTGGAACGGGACGGCCGGCTTATCTTGCGCCTGTCGCGGGCTATGGTGGTTGAGGATGGCGCTTTTTCGGTCTTGCCCAACATCGCACGCATTCTAACAGTGCTCACCGGCCCCGGCTTTGATCTGGTGGGTGAGGGACTGCACCTTCCCGCCCGCCCGTTGCAACCGGTGGCATTCTCTGGCGGCGTTGCCCTGCGCGCGATGGGTGTGGCGCAGCCGAGCGAAGATTTCAACGTGATGACCGCCGCCGATCTGCCCGCCGCACAGGTAACGGTGCACCCTGCTGGCGCATCGGTGCAGGGCGCGTTATTGGCATTGGCGGCGGGGCGTATTGGGGCGCTGGATGTGGCGCGTTACGACTTGGTGCTAACAGATCAACCGCTGCTGGCCGATATGCCCTTGATCGCCGTGCAAGCGGTGGGGCTTTAGCAATAGCGCTCAATCGCTTGGGTTTGGTGATCGGCGTAGCGGTCGCCGTAGGCAAAGCCAACGGGTAGAATGCGGTCGATTTCTGCGTGATCTTCTGGCGACAGGGCAATCTCTGCCCCCTGCGCGAATTGCCGCAAATGCGTGGCTGACCTTGTGCCCGGAATCGGAATAAGATGCGGGCCGCGCGACAGAACCCATGCCAGCGCTGTCGCAGGGGTCGGCCACCCTCGCTCGGCGCAAAAGGCGCGGAACTGGTTGATCTTGGCCGTGTTGGCGGAAAAGTTAGGCTCGGTAAAGCGCGGGTTGGTGCTGCGAAAGCCGTCCGTCGGCGGGGCAATCGGGCTGTCGCCCAGCATCCCGCGCGCAAGGGGCGAGAAGGGGATAAACGCCACACCCCGTTCCGCGCAGGCTTGGATCAGGCCCAGTTCGGGCTGGCGCGTCCAAAGCGAATATTCGTTCTGAACAGCGGTGCAAGGATGCACGGCATGGGCGCGGCGCAGGGTGTCGGGGGCCACTTCTGACATGCCGTAGCCGCCAATCTTGCCCTCCTCGATGAAGCGTTTCAGGGTGCCCACGACCTCTTCAATTGGGCGGGTGTGGTCGCGGCGGTGGATGTAGAACAATTCAACATGATCACGATTCAGGCGGCGAAGTGAGATTTCCAACTCTGCCCGCAAGTGGTTTTCCGAATTGTCGATCCGGCGCGGTGTTTCGTTCACCACGCTGGCTTTGGTTGCGATGGTGACTTGCGGCTTGCGCAGGGATAGCCACTGGCCAATCACATCCTCGGACACACCCATTCCGTAGATGTTTGCTGTGTCGATAAAGGTGATCCCCGCATCCAGCATGGCATCCAAACAGGCCAGGCTTTCAGCCTGATCGGTCGGCCCAAAGATGCCGCCAAAAGACATCGTTCCAAGCCCAATCGCTGAAACTTGGGCGTTGCCCAGCTTGCGGGTTTTCATGGGCGATCCCTAGGCAAACGCTGCTTGCAGGGCAACTTCCACCATCGAACCGAACGATCGTTCACGTTGGTCTGCGGGCAAGGCTTCATGCGTCAGAAGATGGTCGGAAATTGTCAGAACGGCAAGCGCGCGGCGTTGGTAGCGGGCGGCCAAAGTGTACAATTCTGCTGCTTCCATTTCCACGCACAAGGTGCCGTGGCGCTGCAATTGGTCAGACAGGTCTTGGCGTTCGTCGTAGAAGGTGTCTGACGAATAAATCCCGCCGACATGCACCGGTACCCCAATCTCCAAAGCGGCCTTATGCGCCGCCGCCAGCAAACCAAAGTCACCACAGGGCGCGAAACTCAGCTCTTTAAAAGTCGACCGTGACGGCGACCCATTGGTGGAAGCTGTCTGCGCCAGAACCACATCGCGCACCTTGACATGGGGCTGCATAGCCCCCGCCGACCCGATGCGGATCAGGGTTTGCGCGCCATAATCGCGGATCAATTCGTTGGCATAAATCGACAAAGACGGCATCCCCATGCCGCTGCCGTGGATCGTCACACGGTGGCCGCGCCATGTGCCGGTATAACCCAGCATCCCGCGCACTTCGTTCACCAGCACGGGGTTTTCCAGAAACTTCTCTGCCGCCCAACGCGCGCGGTACGGGTCGCCCGGCAAAAGCACGGTTTCAGCAATGTCGCCGGGTTTGGCACCAATATGAAAGGTCATCCTACGCTCCTGTTTGGGGTTAACCTAGCCAGCGGTGGGGGCGAAGGCTAGGTCACTATAACGTTATAGCTTGCTTTTTTTGACAAAATCCCGCACAGCGCGGCGAAACTTTCGCTGGGGGACGACCATGCAGGATATAGACGCACTTTTGGACCAGATGAGTTTGGAAGAGCAGGTCAATCTGCTGGCTGGCGCTGATTTCTGGTCGGTTGCGGGCAACGACAGGTTGGGAACAGGCTGGCTGCGCGTGACCGATGGGCCGAATGGGGCGCGGGGCGGTGGGTCTTTGGTTGGCGGCGTGAAATCGGCGGCCTTTCCCGTAGGCATCGCTTTGGGCGCCACATGGGACCCCGCTTTGACCGCCGAGGTTGGCCGCGCCTTGGCGCAAGAGGTGAAATCCAAAGGCGCGCATGTGTCGCTTGCACCCACTTGTAACATCCAACGCTCTGTCACCAACGGGCGGAATTTTGAGTGTTATTCCGAAGACCCTTACCTAACAGCCGAACTGGCCGTGGGCTATATTCAGGGTCTGCAAGGCCAAGGCATATCCGCCACGATCAAGCATTTCGCGGGCAACGAAAGCGAGATTGAGCGGACCACGATGTCCTCTGATATCGACGAGCGCGCCCTGCGCGAGGTGTATTTGCTTCCCTTTGAAGCGGCGGTGAAGCGTGGCAAAACTTGGGGGATCATGTCGTCGTATAACAAGCTCAACGGCACCTATACGGCGGAAAACCATTGGCTTTTGACCAAGGTTTTGCGCGAAGACTGGGGTTATGACGGCGTTGTCATGTCAGA
>CAMAYO010000097.1 GCA_945862465.1 Pseudorhodobacter antarcticus
ATTGCCCGCGACATGGCGCAAAAGGTTATCTTGGTCGCCTCGAACGATCTGCAAAGCCTGTATGTGGCCAACAACGTCTGCTCGGCTGTCGAGTATTTCCGCAAACTGGGCGGCAATGTGGGCATCGCGGGCCTTGTGATCAACAAAGATGATGGCACAGGCGAGGCGGCGGCTTTTGCCAAGACAGTGGGCATTCCGGTGCTGGCCGCCATTCCGCAAGATGACGATCTGCGCAAGAAAAGTGCCAATTATCAAATTGTTGGCAGCTATGAAAGCCAATGGGGCCCGATGTTCGCCCAACTGGCCGACGCCGTGGCGATTGCCCCGCCGGTACGCCCTGCGCCCGTGACGCAAGATGGCTTGCTAAGCCTGTTCTCGTCCGAAGTGACGGGGGCCGATTTTGTGCTGACCCCCGCGACCGACACCGACATGCGCGGCAAGAACGCCGTTTTGAAGAAGTCTTTGGAAGTGGTGTATGACAATGTTTGATCTGGAAACCCTCGCCCAGTTTGAAGCAGCCCTGCAGCGCATCACGGGGGCTTCGCGCAAATGAGCGAAGTCAGCTATGACAAAGCCCATCAGGCACCGTTGACCGAGATCGCCTCGGTCGATTTGCCAGAACCACAGGGCGCTGCCCCCGTGGATGGCATGGGCTGTCATGCTGGCGCTGAAACGATGCAAGCAGCGGCGCGGGCCGCTGGCAATTCTGAACTGCTGGATCAATACGCCCGCGATTACCCCCAAGGCCCGCATGACAAGCCGCAAAGCATGTGCCCCGCCTTTGGGTCGCTGCGCGTGGGTCTGCGGATGCGGCGGGTAGCAACCGTGCTGTCGGGCTCGGCGTGCTGCGTCTATGGGCTGACCTTTGTCAGCCACTTTTACGGCGCGCGCCGCTCGGTCGGCTATGTGCCGTTCAATTCGGAATCCTTGGTGACGGGCAAGCTGTTCGAAGACATCCGCGATGCGGTGCATGAACTGGCTGACCCAGATCGTAACGATGCCATCGTGGTCACCAACCTGTGTGTGCCAACAGCATCAGGTGTGCCGCTAAAACTGCTGCCGTCCGAGATTAACGGCGTGCGGATTGTGGGCATCGACGTGCCGGGCTTTGGCATCCCCACCCACGCCGAAGCCAAAGATGTTCTGGCTGGCGCAATGCTGAAATATGCGCGTGCAGAGATTGAGGCTGGCCCCGTCGCGGCCCCTGCCTCTGGCCGCTCTGACCGCCCGCAGGTGGCCCTGTTGGGCGAGATGTTCCCCGCTGATCCGATGATGATCGGCGCTCTGTTGGCCCCGCTTGGGCTGGCCGCTGGCCCTGTGGTGCCCTGCCGCGAATGGCGCGAACTTTATGCAGCGCTTGACTGCGATGTGGTGGCAGCGATCCACCCCTTTTACACCGCCGCTGTGCGTGAATTCCAATCGGCAGGCCGCAAGGTTGTGGGGTCTGCGCCCGTCGGTGTTGACGGCACAGCCGCTTGGCTTGCCGCGATTGGGGATGCTTACAACGTTGATCCGGCACGGGTTGCGGCCGCACAAAACGCCTTCCTGCCCGCCATCAAAGGCGCTTTGGCGGGAAGTGCGATTAAGGGCACCATCACCCTGTCGGGCTATGAAGGGTCTGAACTTCTTGTCGCCCGCTTGCTAATCGAATCGGGCGCAAATGTGCCCTATGTTGGCACCGCCTGCCCCAAAACCCCGTGGAGCGCGCCCGATCTGGAATGGCTTGAGGCGAAAGGCGTTAAGGTCAAGTTCCGCGCCAGCTTGGAAGACGACGCTTCCGCCATGGAAGCGATCCGCCCTGATCTGGCGGTTGGAACAACGCCCTTGGTCCAAAAAGCCAAAGAACTTGCCATTCCCGCGCTGTATTTCACCAACCTCATCTCTGCCCGCCCCTTGATGGGGCCTGCGGGGGCTGGGTCTTTGGGCCAAGTGGTCAATGCCGCCATCGCGGGCCGCGACCGCATGGAAGGCATGAAAGCCTTTTTCGAAGGCGTGGGCAAAGGCGACACCGCAGGCATCTGGGAGGGCGCGCCCAACCTGCGCCCTGATTTCCGCGCGCTGCACCAAAAGAAGCTCGAAAAGGCCGCCAAAGCCGCCAAGGCCGAGGAGATGATCTGATGCTGATCCAAGATCATGATCGGGCGGGGGGCTACTGGGGCGCGGTTTATGCGTTCTGTGCTGTCAAAGGCTTGCAAGTCGTGATCGACGGGCCAGTGGGCTGCGAAAACCTGCCTGTAACTTCGGTTTTGCATTACACCGACGCCCTGCCGCCGCATGAATTGCCGATTGTGGTTACGGGCCTTGGCGAGGAAGAACTGGGCCGCGATGGCACCGAAGGCGCTATGCGGCGCGCTTGGAAAACGCTTGATCCGGCTTTGCCTGCGGTGGTTGTGACGGGGTCCATCGCCGAGATGATCGGCGGCGGTGTCACGCCGATGGGCACGAATATTCAACGCTTCCTGCCGCGCACGATTGACGAAGATCAATGGCAAACCGCTGACCGCGCCATGACGTGGATCTTCACCGAATTCGGCCAGACCAAAGGCCGTATGCCGCCCGAAACGGCGCGCCCCGAAGGGTCAAAACCGCGCGTCAACATCCTTGGGCCAATGTACGGCGTGTTCAACATGGCGTCCGACCTGCACGAAATCCGCCGCATGGTCGAAGGCATCGGGGCCGAGGTGAACATGGTGCTGCCGCTTGGCGCGCATGTGGCCGAAATGCGCAATCTGGTCAACGCCGACGTCAACATCGTGATGTACCGAGAATTTGGCCGTGGCTTGGCCGAAGTTTTGGGCAAACCCTATCTGCAAGCGCCCTTCGGCATTGATTCCACAACGAAATTCCTGCGCACTTTGGGTGAGTTGCTGGGGCTAGACCCCGAACCGTTCATCGAAAAGGAAAAGCATTCGACGCTGAAGCCCGTTTGGGATTTGTGGCGTTCCGTGACGCAAGACTTCTTTGCCACAGCCAGCTTTGGCATTGTGGCCAGCGAAACCTATGCGCGCGGCATTCGTGCTTATCTGGAAGGCGACCTTGGCCTGCCCTGCGCCTTTGCCGTGGCGCGCATTCCGGGCAAAAAGACCAACAACGATGCGGTACGCGCGTTGCTCAAGCAGCACCGCCCGCTGGTCGTGATGGGGTCGATCAACGAAAAGATGTATCTGGCTGAAATGAAGGGCGGCTTTGGCCCCGCTCCTAGTTTCATCCCCGCCTCTTTCCCCGGTGCTGCCATTCGCCGCGCCATCGGCACGCCGATGATGGGATTTTCCGGCGCAGTCTGGATTTTGCAAGAGGTGTGCAACAGCCTGTTTGACGCGCTGTTTCACATTCTACCCTTGGGCATCGAGATGGACTCGGCCCAAGCCACACCCACAACCCTGCGGCGCGACTTCCCTTGGGATGCCGACGCGCAGGCCGCTTTGGATAGAATTGTCAACACGCACCCCATTCTCACCCGGATCAGCGCCGCAAGGTCGCTGCGCGATGCTGCCGAAAAGGCAGCGCTCGATTCCGGCGCAGAACGGGTGGTGCGCGAAACTGTGGAGGCCCTGCAAGGCGCAGCGCTTTCGCTTAACGAGGGGGGAAGACCATGAGCGACTACACCGCCAACGGGGATCTGCATCATGCCAAGCGCGTGAACAAGGCCGAGTTTGTCACCTACTTTGCCCTGATCGTTTGCTTGGCGATCCTGCCTCACATGATCGGTTGGGCCTACCAACTGATCCGCCACGCCAGCCTGCCCCGCCTGAACCCGGTGATGCGGGCTTGGAAAGATGCGCAGGCGGTGACGCCCATGATTTTCCGCGGGTAACCGCGCAACAGCATTCGCCTCTCCCGCAAGGGGGCGGCGAAACATCGGAGGGGCATTCCGCCCACCGTGACCCAGCCGCAGGGAGTGCGGCGTCAGTCCGAATGTCCGGAGGATACAATGGCTGATAAATCTGACCTGTCTTTCACAGGTCTCACCGACCAGCAGGCGCAGGAACTGCACTCGGTCTACATGAGCGGGCTTTGGTTGTTCGTGACCATCGCCGTTGTCGCCCATGTGGCCGTGTACATTTGGCGTCCGTGGTTCTGAGGGGGAAAAAGACATGAGCAAGTTTTACAAAATCTGGCTGATCTTCGATCCCCGTCGCGTGTTTGTGGCACAGGGCGTCTTCCTGTTCCTGCTTGCAGCGATGATCCACCTCGTTCTGCTGTCGAACCCGTCTTACAACTGGTTTGACATTGCGACGGCAAAGCACGGCTACGCGCCAGCAGTGCCCGCAGCACCCGCCCCGTAACGGGCCTGCCTTTGGTGCGGGCGACGTCAGCCGCCCGCACCAACTTAAACCTTTAGTCCTACATCTGACGGTTCGGGGCCCGGTTTCGCGCCCAAAGAACCCTCGGCTTAATGCGGAGAGGGAAGCATGGCACTGCTCAGCTTCGAGCGAAAATACCGCGTGCCGGGTGGCACGCTTGTCGGCGGGAACCTGTTCGACTTTTGGGTCGGGCCGTTCTATGTCGGCTTCTTTGGGGTCACAACATTCTTTTTTGCCGTGTTGGGCACCATCTTGATCTTTTACGGTGCGGCCATGGGCCCCACTTGGAACCCCTGGCTGATTTCCATCGATCCGCCGGATATCGCTTTGGGCTTGGGCCTTGCGCCTATGCTGCAGGGCGGGCTGTGGCAGATCATCACCTTTTGCGCCATTGGCGCCTTTGTAAGCTGGGCGCTGCGCGAGGTGGAAATTTGCCGCAAGCTGGGCATCGGGCTGCATGTGCCGATGGCCTTTGCGGTGGCAATTTTTGCCTATGTGGTGCTGACGGTGGTCCGCCCCATTCTGATGGGCGCTTGGGGCTATGCCTTCCCTTACGGGATTTTTAGCCACCTCGATTGGGTGTCGAACACCGGCTACACTTACGGCAACTTTCACTACAATCCGCTCCATATGATTGCAGTCAGCCTGTTCTTCACCAATGCCTTGGCCTTGGCGCTGCATGGCGGCTTGATCCTGTCGGCGGCCAACCCGCCCAAAGGGCAGTTGATGAAGACGCCTGATCACGAAGACACGTTCTTTCGCGATCTGATCGGCTATTCGGTCGGTACCTTGGGCATCCACCGTGTGGGGATGCTGCTGGCGATCAATGCCGCTTTCTTCAGCGGGCTGTGCATTTTGGCCTCGGGCACGATTTGGTTCGACCAGTGGGTTGATTGGTGGAGCTGGTGGCTGAACCTGCCGATCTTTGCGAATGTTCATGGGGGCGTAAATGGCTGAGTATCAGAACTTTTTCACCCAAGTTCAGGTCAGCGCCTCTCCTGAAATGGGGATGGTCGAGGGCGTGGATGTGGGCGCTCGCACCAAAGGCGCAAGCTTTTCAACCCTGATGGGATGGATCGGCAACGCCCAGTTGGGGCCGATCTATCTGGGCACCGCGGGCGTTGTCAGCATCGCGGCCGGCCTGATCTGGTTTGAGATCATCGGCTTTTGGTTCTGGCGTCAGGCGGGCTATGATCCGGCGGTGTTCCTGCGCGACCTGTTCTGGCTGTCGCTGGAACCGCCAGCCCCGGAATGGGGCTTGCGGATCCCACCGATGGACCAAGGCGGTATGTTCTTGCTGGCTGGGTTCTTCTTTATGATCTCGCTTTGGTCATGGTGGCTGCGCACCTATCTTCGGGCTGAGGCTTTGGGGATGGGCAAGCACATCGCTTGGGCTTTCGCCGCAGCCTTGTGGTTGGTGATGGTGCTGGGCTTTATCCGCCCCGTGCTGATGGGAAGCTGGTCAGAGGCTGTGCCTTACGGCATCTTCTCGCACCTTGATTGGACGAACCTCTTCAGCCTGACTTATGGCAACCTGTTCTATAACCCCTTCCATGCACTTAGCATCGTGTTCCTCTACGGTTCGGCCCTGCTGTTTGCCATGCACGGGGCGACGATCTTGTCGGTCACCCGCTTGGGCGGCGACCGCGAGTTGGAACAGATCGTCGATCGTGGCACAGCCTCGGAACGCGCCGCTTTGTTCTGGCGTTGGACTATGGGCTTTAACGCCACGATGGAGGGCATTCACCGCTGGGCTTGGTGGTTTGCCATTCTGGTGCCGATCACCGGCGGGATTGGCATTCTGCTGACCGGCACTGTTGTCGATAACTGGTATGTCTGGGCGCAAGACCACGGCTACGCCCCGCTGTAATAGGAGCTGTCATGTCTGACCATAACTATCTTGAAGACCAAAGCCCCACTGTGCGTCTGCGCGTCTGGGCCTTGGGACAGATGATCTGGGGCGGCTTTATGGCCAGTATTGGCCTTATAGCACTGGGTCTTATTTTGCTGGCGATCTGGGGTGTGGGCCAGTTGTTGGACGAAAGAAGCAAAACCGCTCCTTCGCCCTACTCCGCGCTGCAAATCGTTCAAACGCAGGACATCGTCTGATGAGAAAGCGGACCGAGAGCGCTTGCCCTCGGTCCGCTACGACGTTCGGGCCTTATGCCGGCCCAAACCTGGGCACCTACCACAGCCCGGTTCCCTTCCTGCTGGCAACAGGGAACTGGTGCCGCGTGTCAGCCACCCGGTACCTTTTTTATTGAAAGGCCACTCCCATGTCGCTGCTCGACAAAGTCTCCTCTCCCGCTGATCTTAAGGCGATGAGCGATGCCGAACTGGGGCGCTTGGCCGATGAAGTGCGGGGTGAGGTGATCTCGGTTGTCTCGAAAACCGGTGGGCATCTGGGGTCATCTTTGGGCGTGGTGGAACTGACGGTGGCGATCCATGCCGTGTTCGATGCGCCCGTGGACAAGCTGATCTGGGATGTGGGACACCAGTGCTATCCCCACAAAATCCTGACAGGTCGGCGCGACCGGATGCACAGTCTGCGCCAAGAGGGCGGGGTTTCGGGTTTTACCAAGCGGTCCGAAAGCGTCTATGACCCCTTTGGGGCGGCGCATTCCTCTACCAGCATCTCTGCCGCTTTGGGCTTTACCCTTGGCCGCGACATGGGCCAGCCCACGGGCGACGCCATTGCCGTAATCGGTGACGGGGCCATTACAGCGGGCATGGCTTATGAGGCGATGAACGCCGCAGGCCACCTTGGCAAGCGGATGTTTGTGATCCTGAACGACAACGACATGAGCATTGCGCCCCCGGTTGGCGCGCTGAACCGCTACCTGAACGGGCTGTCGCGTCACAAGCCCTTTGATCTGCTGCGCGATATGGCCGAGGGCTTTGAAGCAGCCCTTCCTGGCCCGCTGCGTGAAGGCGCACGACGCGCGCGCCAAATCGTCACGGGCGTGCCTTCGGGGGCCACGCTGTTTGAGCAATTGGGCTTTACCTATATCGGCCCCGTCGATGGCCATTCGATGCCCGACCTTCTGGCAACGCTGCGCGCCGCGAAAACGCGCGCCACAGGGCCGGTGCTGATCCATGCGATCACAGTCAAGGGCAAGGGCTATGCGCCTGCGGAAAACTCAGCCGATAAATACCACGGTGTGGCGAAATTTGATGTGGTGTCTGGCACGCAAGCCAAGGCCAAGTCGAACGCGCCAGCCTACACATCAGTCTTTGGACGCTGCCTGACCGAAGCCGCCGGCCGCGATGGCAAGATCGTAGCCATCACGGCCGCCATGCCCTCGGGCACGGGGCTGGACATTATGGCCGAACGCTTTCCTGCGCGGGTGTTTGATGTGGGCATTGCCGAGCAGCACGCCGTGACATTTGCCGCAGGTATGGCGGCGTCGGGGCTAAAGCCGTTTGTGGCGATCTATTCCACCTTCTTGCAGCGCGGCTATGACCAGATCGTGCATGATGTGGCCCTGCAGGGCCTGCCCGTGCGCTTTGCCATCGACCGCGCGGGGCTGGTGGGGGCCGATGGCGCCACCCATGCGGGGGCCTTTGATGTGGGCTTTTTAGCCAACCTGCCCGGCTTTGTGGTTATGGCCGCCGGGGATGAGGCAGAGCTTGCCCATATGGTCGCCACTGCCGCCGCCTATGACGCTGGCCCAATATCGTTCCGCTATCCGCGCGGCGAGGGCAGCGGTGTGCAGATGCCAGATCAGGGCCAAGTGCTGCAAATCGGCAAGGGGCGCGTGTTGCGCCAAGGGGCGGATGTGGCGCTGCTGTGCTTTGGCGCGCATTTGCCAGAATGTTTACTGGCGGCCGAAGGGCTGGCGGCACAGGGGATCTCGGTCACCGTGGCGGATGCCCGCTTTGCCAAGCCTTTGGACACCGACCTGATCACCCAACTTGCGCGCCACCATCAGGCTGTTATCACTGTGGAACAAGGCGCAAGAGGCGGCTTTGGGGCGCAGGTGTTGGAATATATGGCCAATTCTGGGGGGCTAGATCACGGCGTGCGTCTGCGCACCCTGACACTGCCCGACCGCTTCATCGAACAGGCCAGCCCCGCCGCCATGTATGCCGATGCTGGCCTAAGCGTGGCAGATATCACCCGTGCGGTGGAACGTGTCTTGCCACAAAGGGTGCAGGCTTTGCGCGCTTAAGGCCCGCTGAGTTTACATCAAAAAGCCCCCAGAAATTTCTGGGGGCTTTTTGTTGCGTTAGATCAGATCACTTGGCGGGGCTAAACTGCGCCAGATAGGCGTAAACGTCAGCAGCGCTTGCCGCGTCTTTGACCTTGAAGGACATTTTGGACTTGGCCGGGCCACCAAGTTTGGCCTTCAGGAAAGACGTCGGATCTTGTGCATATTCTACAAAGTTTACTTCATCCCAAACCAAACCTGCCGCACCAGCGGCCACAATGGAATCGCCGTATTTGAAGCCTTCGTAGGTGCCAGCCTGACGGCCAAACACGCCGTACAGGTTCGGGCCGACTTTGCCTTTGCCAGCCAAGACTTTGCCATCAGGGTCAACGACCGCGTGACAGGTTTGGCAGGTTTTGAAAACAGCCTCGCCTTTGGTGGCGTCGCCCGCGGCGAAGGCGGGGGTTGCGGCGGTGGCCAAGACCGCAAGAATGGCCAGAGTCAATTTCATGGAAGTCTCCCTAGAGATTTAACAGTTTTTATACGCGCAAGTCGCAAGGATGGATCACCTAGTCTAATCCTAGGCCACCGCGCGTGCCAAGGCACAATGTTGCCACATGGAATGCAAAGCCTGACCAAGATGGTCAATATCCGCATCGGTGTGGAAGGGCGATGGGGTGATGCGCAAACGCTCGGTTCCTTTGGGCACAGTGGGGTAGTTGATCGGCTGCACATAAATGCCCCAGTCGCGCATCAAAATGTCAGAGATCATACGGCACTTGACCGGATCGCCGATGACCACGGGCACGATGTGGCTTTCGTTGGCCATATGGGGAATGCCCAGTTTATCCAGCTTGGC
>CAMAYO010000098.1 GCA_945862465.1 Pseudorhodobacter antarcticus
GGCAAGGGAATGCCTGCCACGGTGGAATAGCGCGCCAAGGGCACCATCGTGTCGCCGTGCCCGCCCAGCACAAAGGCCGTGACATCGCGCATCGAGACGTTGAATTCGGTGGCCAAGAAGTGGCGGAAGCGGCCAGCATCCAAAACGCCCGCCATGCCAACGACCATGTGGTGCGGCAGGCCCGAGAATTCGCGCAAAGCCCACACCATCGCGTCAAGCGGGTTGGTTATGCAGATCACGAATGCGTTTGGGGCATGGGCCTTCAAACCCTCACCCACGGATTTCATCACCTTCAAGTTGATGCCCAACAGGTCATCGCGGCTCATCCCCGGCTTGCGCGGCACGCCGGCGGTGACGATGCAAACATCGGCCCCCGCGATGTCGGCATAGGAATTTGCGCCTTTGAGCGAGGCATCAAACCCTTCGATCGGGCCGGATTGCGCGATATCCAGCGCCTTGCCCTGCGGTGTGCCTTCGGCGATGTCAAACAGGATGACGTCGCCAAGTTCCTTAAGAGCAGCGAGGTGGGCAAGCGTGCCCCCGATTTGCCCGGCGCCGATCAGCGCGATCTTCGGTCTGGCCATGTGCGAATCCCCTTTTGGGTTGCAAGCGGAAATGGATGGCGTGGCATAATCCCAAACCTTCGTGCTGCACAAGAGTGCTGCGGTGCAGCAATGCCTGCGGGATGGTCACGGTGCGATGATTGCGCTAGCAAAGCGCAAAGCGTGCTTGTCGCCAAGGCCGGAGGGCCTACTGCCCCCCAGACCCGCCGCGCGTATTTGGGCCAAGATGAAGGAACGGGCGGGATGCAGGGTTGGGAATTTTGGACTGTGGCGGTGATTGCGGCCTTTCTGACGGGGGTCAGCAAGGGGGGATTGCCTTTGGTCGGGGCCTTGGTGGTGCCTGTCATGTCGCTTGCGATTTCGCCCGTGGCGGCGGCGGGGTTGATGTTGCCCGTCTATGTTGTGTCGGACTGGTTCGGGCTTTATGCCTATCGCAAGGAGTTTGATAAGCGGGTGTTGGTGATTGCCTGTGTCGGGATGACGGTGGGGGTCGGCGTTGGCTGGTCGATTGCGCGCTATATCTCGGAAGATTGGGTGACAGCGCTGGTCGGCACGATTGCGGTGGCCTTTTCGCTGAACACTTTGCTGCGCAAGCCAAAGGCCGCTTCTCCGCAACAGGCCACAGTCGGCAAGGGGATGTTTTGGTGCACGATTGCGGGGTTCACCAGTTTTGTCAGCCATACCGGCGGGCCGCCCTATCAAGTTTGGACCCTGCCTTTGGGTTTACGCAAAGCTGTGTTCGCCGGCACTTCGACCATCGCTTTCGCCTATATCAACGCAGTCAAACTGGTGCCCTATTACTTTTTGGGCCAGATCACGCTGGGGAGTTTGAAGACGGCTGCTGTGCTGATGCCGGTGGCGGCCGCATCAGTTTACTTCGGCGTTTGGGCCGTGCAGCGTTTGCCCGAGGCTTTGTTCTTTCGCATCGTCACATGGTCGCTGCTGGTGATTGGGGTGGATTTGATCGGGCGCGGGTTAACCGGTGTGGAACCGATCATGGCGCTGTTTAAGCTGTTTGCGTAAGACGGCAGGGCTTGGCTGTGTCCTAGCCCTGCAGCCAAGATCATGCCCGCGATGCCCAACGAAAGGGCGATTAGGTGACGTTCCATGGCGGGCCTTTGCGGGGGTGGGGTCTGGCGCAGATTTGACCATGCTTTTGCAAAAACACCCTTAACCCAGCGCACGGCGGCAGATTTTCTGCATTGCAGCGGAATGCTGCTTGTGCGAAATGTCTTTTCGACGCCAGTTGGCGCAAGATTATTGCTTGGTGATCCGATGAACAGTGCAAATCCCGTCCGCTCGATGCTTTACATCCCCGCCTCGAAGGGCAGGGCTTTGGAAAAGGCGGCCACTTTGGGGGCTGATGCCATTATCTTTGATTTGGAAGATGCTGTCGCTCCAGATGAAAAACCCGCAGCGCGGGCGACTTTAGGCGCGGTTTTGACCGAGTTGGACTATGGCCGCAGACTGCGACTGGTGCGGATCAACGGGCTAGACACGGCTTGGGGGCGGGAGGATGCCTTGGCTTTAGCAAGCCATCCGGCGGTGGATGGGATTTTGGTGCCCAAGGTAAATGGGGCGGCGGATTTGGCCGCAGTGGCGTTGTTGGCCCCCGAAAAACCGCTGTGGGCCATGATGGAAACACCGCTGGGCGTGCTGAATGCCGCACAGATCGCAGGGTTTGGCGCTTTGCGCGGGATGGTCATGGGGACCAATGATTTGGCCAAGGACTTGGGGGCGCGCGCCCGTTCTGACCGCGCGCCGCTGATCACCAGCCTTGGTCTGTGTTTGCTGGCGGCCAAGGCCCACGGACGCATGATTGTGGACGGCGTGTTCAACGCCTTTCGCGATGTGGCGGGGTTTGAGGCGGAATGTTTGCAGGGCCGCGATTTGGGGTTTGATGGCAAGACACTGATCCATCCCGATCAGGTGGCGGTGGCCAATCGCGTCTTTGGTCCCTCGGCCGAAGAGCTGGATTTGGCGCAGCGCCAGATTGCGGCCTATAACGCGGCGTTGGCAAATGGGCAGGGCGTTGCGGTTCTGGATGGAAAGATTGTCGAGAACCTGCATATCTTATCGGCACAGGCTTTGATCTCCAAAGCCCGTGCCATTGCAGCCATGCAGGAGTGACCATGTTCTCTTTGATTCTAGGGGTCCTTGTCTGGGCCTATTCGCATTTGATGAAACGCGTCACCCCGGGCTTTCGCGCCAAGTTGGGTGAGGGGCCGGGCAAGGGGCTGGCAACGCTGCTGACCGTGCTGGCGCTGTATCTGATGATCACGGGCTACCGCGCGGCGGATGTGATCGAGGTTTGGACACCGCCAGATTTCTTCAACCACATCAACAACCTGCTGATGCTGATCGCGGTGATCTTGATGTTTATGAAGGCCAATCGTGGCAGTTTGCAGACCTATCTGCGCCACCCGATGCTGACGGCGGTAAAGACTTGGGCCTTGGCGCATTTGCTGGTGAATGGCGATCTGGCTTCGATCATCCTGTTCGGCGGTTTGCTGGCTTGGGCGGTGGTGGATGTGATTTTCATCAATAAGATGGAAGCGCGGGGACCGCGGCCTGCCAAGGGGCCTGTCGTCAATGATGTGATCTATGTGGTGGTCTGCGCCGTAGTTTATGCGGGCATTGTCTGGCTGCACACATGGCTTGGCTATCCGCCAGTGGGGTAAGCGATGAACTTGTATCGTTTTTTAAGTGACGACGACACCTCGGCCTTTTGCCACCGCGTTTCGGACGCTTTGGCAAAAGGTTGGGCGCTGCATGGCGGGCCAACCTATGCTTTTGACGCGGCGCGCGGTGTGATGCGCTGCGGGCAGGCGGTCGTCAAAGAGGTGCCCGGAACCTATCACCCCGATCTAAAACTCGGCGAGCAGTAAGGGGCAGTCTTGCCCCCTGTCCCCAAACGCAGGCAATGCCATGAAGACCAATCCGGGCCGTTTTTTCGAAGATTACCGCGTGGGCGAGGTGATCTTGCACGCCGTTCCCCGCACCCTAAGCGGGGGCGAGCGCGCCATGTATCACGCGCTTTATCCGGCACGGGGGGCCTTGCACTCGTCAGACGAATTCGCGCGGGCCTGTGGGCTGGCGCAAAGCCCGATGGATGATTTGATCACCTTTCACGCGGTCTTTGGCAAAACCGTGCCCGACATCAGCCTGAACGCCGTGGCGAACCTTGGCTATGCCGAGGGGCGCTGGCTTGCCCCCGTTTGGCCGGGTGACACGCTGCAATCGCAAAGCACAGTGATCGGGGTAAAGCAAAACTCTAACGGGGCGTCGGGTGTGGTTTGGGTGCGCACGACGGGGGTGAACCAGCACGGGGTCAAGGTGCTGGAATATGTGCGCTGGGTGATGGTGAAAACGCGCAGCGTGGGGCCTGCGCCTGAGGCCGTCGTGCCGGATCTTGCCGAATCCGTGGCGGCGGCAGATTTGGTCATCCCGCAGGGCCTAGATTTCACGCAGTATGATTTTACCCGCGCGGGTGAGCCGCACCGCTTTGGCGATTATGCCGTGGGCGAGGTGATCGACCATGTGGATGGTGTGACGATCGAAGAGGCCGAGCATATGCTGGCCACCCGCCTTTGGCAGAACACCGCCAAGGTGCATTTCGATGCAACCCAGCGCCCCGATGGCAAAAGACTGATCTATGGCGGCCATGTGATCAGTTTGGCGCGCGCCCTGTCTTTTAATGGCTTGGCCAATGCGCAGTTTATGGTGGCGCTGAACGGCGGGGCCCATGCGAACCCTTGTTTTGCCGGCGATACGGTGCGGGCGTGGTCTGAGGTGCTGGATAAGACCGAAACGACAGTCCCCGGTGTTGGGGCCCTGCGCCTGCGGTTGGTGGCAACGCGGCAGGGGGCGACGCCGTTTGAATTGCGCGATGCGGCTGGCAAATATGCGCCGGAAGTTTTGCTTGATTTGGATTACTGGGCGTTGATCCCTTTGTGAAGCCATGGCACAGTTTCCCCAAACATAGGGGGTAATGTTATGATGCGCTTTATAATGGCCTGTTGCTGCCTGCTTGGAATGATCGGCCCTGTCGCCGCCGAAGAGGTTTATCAATTCCCCGACGATCCGGACGAGGCAGAATTCATCGCCAATGAGGTGATTGCCACCTTTTATCATGAAATGGGCCATGCCCTGATCGATGTTCTTCAGATTCCCGTCTTGGGCAAAGAAGAAGATGCCGCCGATACGCTTTCGGTCATCTTGATGCATGATATCTGGGTCGAAGAAGCGGCCACCGCCATCTTGGCAAGCGATGCTTTGACCTATGCGCTTCGGGCGGGTGACACCACACAAGCCCCTGACCTAAGTGCTTATGCCGATGTGCATTCTTTGGACATCCAGCGCTATTACGCCGTGGTCTGCCTGTTTTACGGGGCCAATCCCGAAGTGCGCAAGCAACTGGCGATCGATTTGGAATTGCCAGAAGACAAAATAGACTCTTGCCCCGACGAATATCAATACGCTCGCAGTGCTTGGGATACGGTGCTGCAAGGCACAGAACCCGGCCCCGACACGTATGGTTTGGTCATGGTCGAGGGGCAAGAAGGCATGCCACTCGCAGATCTTTTGGCTGCGGAAGTGGAATCGATCAACGCAAACTTCGGCCTGCCAGAACCTGTTTATGTGGTCGTGCAAGACTGCGGCGAGGCCAACGCGTTTTACTACCCAGACGACAAAACGATCGTCATGTGCAACGAATACGCGCAGGATTTGCAAGACTTGTGGTAATGCCTGCAGGTAAGGTGGCTATGGGCGGCTTGGTCGACAAGGCAGGGTGCAGCATTTGATCGCACTCTGTGGCGGAGGAGTGTGATCACAAGCCACGATTTTTGCATGATTGCGCAAACGAAGGGGCTCTTTCCCCACAACAGGGCGTGACAGCGCCAATTTCGGCGCTATCTATGGAACAGAACTCTGCACTGCAGCATTGCTGTGCAAACGAATGGACACTCAAGGAAAGGGCGCCCAATGGCCGAAGCAACGGGGTCTTCCAAGCGGGTCGAACGGCCTTTGTCGCCGCACCTGCAAATCTACCGCATTCAGATGACCTCTGTCTCGTCGATCCTGACGCGGATCACGGGGCACGCTTTGATGGTGGGTGTGATTTTGGCGGTGTGGTGGCTTTTGGCTGCGGCGGTGTCAGAGCCTTATTTTGCACTGGCCAACGCGGTGATGACTTCGTGGTTTGGCAAGCTGGTGATGACAGGCTCGCTTTGGGCGGTGTGGTATCATTACCTCGCGGGTCTGCGGCACTTGCTGTTTGACGCGCGCATTGGGCTTGAAATTCAAACGGCCGAGCGTTTGGGCTGGGCCTGCATCCTTGGTTCGGTCGCCTTGACCGCGCTGACCCTTGTGATCGTGTGAGGCTGCTATGACCTATTTGACCGACCGCAAACGCGCCGTAGGGGCAGGGGCCTCGCATACGGGCACGGCGCATCATTGGTTTATGACAATGTCCTCGGTGGCGCTGGCCGTGATGCTTCCGGTGTGGCTCTATCTTTTTGGTGCGGCCATCGGCGGCACGCGCGACCAAGTGGTGGCCGCTTTTGCCAACCCCTTTACCGCCATCCTAACCGCCCTAGTGCTGGTCGTGTCGATGCGCCATTTCGCCAAAGGGTCGGCTGTTATGGTCGAAGACTATGCCCATGGCACAGCCCGCAAGGCTGGCTTGATCTTTGTTTCTGCGCTGGCCGCCGTGATTGCGACCACAGGGCTTTACGCCCTGATCCGCATCGCGTTGTGAGGTTAAAATGAACGCTTACGCTTATGAAGTGCATGATTATGACGTTGTCGTGGTGGGCGCGGGTGGTGCTGGGCTGCGGGCCACTTTGGGCATGGCTGAACAGGGCCTGCGCACGGCTTGTGTGACCAAGGTTTTCCCCACCCGTTCGCACACTGTGGCAGCACAGGGCGGCATTGCGGCATCGCTTGGCAATATGGGGCCGGATTCGTGGCAGTGGCATATGTATGACACGGTCAAAGGGTCTGACTGGCTGGGCGATACCGATGCGATGGAATATCTAGCGCGCGAAGCCCCCAAGGCGGTTTACGAGCTGGAACATTACGGCGTGCCCTTTTCGCGCACCGAAGAGGGGAAGATCTACCAGCGCCCCTTTGGCGGCCACACCACCGAATATGGCGAAGGCCCCCCCGTGCAGCGCACCTGTGCGGCGGCTGACCGCACGGGCCATGCCATCTTGCACACGCTTTACGGCCAAAGCTTGAAGAACAACGCTGAATTCTTCATCGAATATTTCGCCATTGATTTGATTATGACCGAGGGCCGCTGCACTGGGGTTGTGGCTTGGAAGTTGGACGATGGCACGATCCATGTGTTCAACGCCAAGATGGTGGTGCTGGCGACTGGTGGTTATGGCCGCGCCTATTTCAGCGCAACTTCGGCCCACACCTGCACCGGCGATGGCGGCGGCATGGTGGCACGGGCGGGTCTGCCTTTGCAGGATATGGAGTTTGTGCAGTTTCACCCCACCGGCATCTACGGGTCAGGCTGCCTGATCACCGAAGGCGCGCGGGGCGAGGGCGGGTATCTAACCAATTCCAACGGCGAGCGGTTTATGGAACGCTATGCGCCGCATTACAAAGACCTCGCCTCACGCGATGTGGTCAGCCGTTGCATGACGATTGAAATTCGCGAAGGGCGCGGGGTGGGGCCGAACAAAGACCACATCCACCTGAACCTGTCGCACCTGCCCAAGGCCACGCTTGATCTGCGCCTGCCGGGCATTTCGGAATCCGCGCGGATTTTTGCGGGCGTTGACCTGACCAAGGAACCGATCCCCGTTCTGCCGACCGTGCATTACAACATGGGCGGCGTGCCAACGAATTATTGGGGCGAGGTGCTCAACCCCACCGCTGATAACCCCGATGCCATCTTCCCCGGCCTGATGGCTGTGGGCGAGGCGGGCTGTGCCTCGGTGCACGGGGCCAACCGGTTGGGGTCTAACTCGCTCATCGACTTGGTGGTGTTTGGCCGTGCTGCTGCCATCCGCGCAGGCGAAATTGTGAACCCCAAAGAGGCGGTGTCGCCCGTGAACAAGGCCGAGGTTGACCGCGCCCTGTCCCGGTTTGATGCGTTGCGCCATGCCAAGGGGGCTATTCCAACCGCCGATCTGCGGATGGAGATGCAAAAGACCATGCAGGCCGATGCGGCAGTGTTTCGCACCGATAAAACCTTGGCCGAAGGTGTGGCCAAGATGGAAGGTGTTGCGGGCAAGATGGCCGACATCAAGGTCACCGACCGCAGCTTGGTCTGGAACTCTGACCTGATGGAAACGTTGGAACTGACCAACCTGATGCCCAACGCCATGGCAACCATCGTGGCCGCCGAAGCGCGCAAGGAATCACGTGGCGCCCATGCGCATGAGGATTACCCCGCCCGTGATGACGTCACTTGGCGCAAGCATTCGCTGGCCTATGTGGATGGGGCCAAGGTGCGGCTAGATTACCGCGCCGTGCATTTGGAACCCCTGACAAGCGAAGCGCAGGGCGGGATTGATATGAAAAAGATTGCACCCAAGGCGCGGGTGTATTGATGACTGTGTTTGGCCCGATCCAAAGGCCACGGCCCTATAACCTTTCCAACCGCAAGGGGTTTGACATGAAGCATTTCATCGTTTTGGGATTGGCCTGTCTGGCTTTGACGGCCTGCAGCCCGCAAAAGGTGGTGGACAAGGTCGTGGCGCGCACGGCTGAAACTGTGATCTCTCCGGTCACGGGGCCAGATGTCGCGCGCTGTGTGGTTGATCACGCTGATCCTTCTGAGCTTGAGGTTCTGGCGCGTGACGTGGGTGTACGCGCAGGCACGCGGACCGTGGCTATCATTCAGGGCATTCTGAATAGGCCCGATACGCAAAAATGCCTGACGCGTGCCAATCTGACGGCCCCTGTCTTGTCATGATCCGCCCCTGTGCCGCCCTTGTTGCTTTGGGACTGTTGGCCGCTTGCGGCCCCGTTCCGCTGGAACAGGCGGAACGCTCTTGCGTGGCCGATGCCCAATTGGCGCAGCGCCCGCGGGGGACTGTGGCCTTTGGCATGGGGTCGGGCGGGCAGACGGGTGCTGCTGTTTCTATTGGGATTTCCAGCGATTATCTGATGCGCCGCGACCCTGATCAGGTGTTTGCTGCTTGTGTTCAACAACGCGCGGGCCAAGCGCCCACGCGCCCCTTCTCTGCCATGCCCGAGTCTCGGATGTGATGGCGCGCGACTTGAAAGGCTGACAAATGGTCCAGTTCACTTTGCCCAAGAATTCCAAGGTCCGCACCGGCAAGACCTGGCCGCGGCCTGATGGGAAAAATGTGCGCAAGTTCCAGATTTATCGGTGGAGCCCGGATGACGGCGAAAACCCGCGGGTGGACACCTATTTTGTCGATTTGGACAAATGCGGCCCCA
>CAMAYO010000099.1 GCA_945862465.1 Pseudorhodobacter antarcticus
AAGCCCACGGGCAAGACCAAGAACGCCCGCAAGATCAGGGGGGCCAGTTTCATACGGGGTTACGGGGCAACGCCGTAGCGCCGCGCCCACTGGTCACTGATCTGGGTCATCCAACTGGCGTGCGGTTCTAGCAGGGTTGGCCCCAATTCCGCAGGCGAAAGGGTGGCAGGGCCACGCGGGGCATCCTGAAACAAGGCGCGGTCGGCGGGGGTAAGGGCATCCATATTCAGCACGGTTTGAAAGCCCAAAACGCTGGCATCTTGGGCGCGTGCTTGCACGGCGGGCTCTAAGAGCAGGTTCGCCACCACCTGCGCCCCCGCAGCGGCATTGGCGTTGAAGGGGATCGCCACGAAAGACGCATTCCCGATCGTGCCGCCATCAAGAACAAAGGTGCGCACTGTGTCGGGCAAGGTGCCTGCGGCGATTTCAGCACTCGCACGGCCGGGATTGAAGGCAAAGGTTATGCCCACCTCGTCATCGGCCAGCAACTGACCAAGGGCGGCTTCGTTGGGCGGAAAGGCTTTGGCTTGCCGCCACAGGTTTGGATGCAAAGCGTCCAGAAACTGCCATAGGGCCTCCAGCGCGGGGTCGGCATCGGCGGCAGGGCTTTGCAAGATCAAAGGGTCAGGCAGCAGGGCGTAGAGCACCTGTTTTAGAAAGGTCAGCCCCAAATAGTCGGGCGGTTGGGGATAGGTGAAGCGGCCGGGGTTGGTCTGGGCCCAATCGGCCAGCGCCAGAATTGATTTGGGCGGATCGGCCAACTTGGCGCTGTCATGCTCAAAAACCAGTTGCGCCATGGCCCACGGGCTTTCCAAGCCCTGTGTGGGTTCGGTGAAATCTGTGACCGTGGCAGGCTTGCCCAAGGTATCGACCAGCGCCCAATTGGGTAGGCTTTGGGCAAAGGGGCCATAAAGCATCCCCGCCCGCTTCATCGCGGCAAAGTTCTCGCCGTTGATCCAGATCAGATCTACCGCCCCGCCACTATCCTTGCCCGCCGCTTGTTCGGCTTGCACGCGCGCCACGGCATCGGATGTGGCTGCAAGTTTCACATGGGTCAGCGTGACGCCGTAGCGTGCTGCCGCCTCTTCGCCCACCCAAGCGATAAAGGCGTTGATCTTGGGGTCGCCGCCCCAAGCGTGAAAGAACACCTCTTGGCCCCTGGCCTGCGCCAGCACCAAAGCCCAATCGCCCGCCCATGCCCGTCCGGCCCATAAAGCCGCAAGCCCCAAGCCGCCAAATTCCCGTCTGTTCACCGAAAGCCCCCATCCAATCCGCCCAATCTAGCGGAGTGCCCCCCCCTTCAGCAACCATTCCTCGGCAAAACACCCTTGAAGGCCCCAAGCGGCTGCGTCACAGGTGGGCCAACCACAGGAGCATTGAACAAAAATGTTTGACGGTTTTGCGCGCAAGCTTATGGATCCCGCTTTGACAAAAGCGGGCGCTTGGGCTGCGGCCCAAGGGTTCCATGCCAATCATGTTACGCTTGTGGGCTTAGCGCTGGGCGTTTTGGCGGCGGGGATGATCGGTGCTGGCGCGCCCACGGCTTGGGCGCTGGCCCCGCTTTTGGCCAACCGCATTGCTGATGGGCTGGACGGGGCGATTGCGCGGGCCAAGGGCAAAACCGACTTCGGTGGGTTTTTGGATATCGTGGCGGATTTTGCCTTTTACGGCCTGATCCCCTTTGCCTTTGCGCTGCGCGACAGCGCCAACGCCTTGGCTGCAAGCTTTTTGCTGCTGACCTTCTACATCAACGGCGCAAGTTTTCTGGGCTTTGCGATACTGGCCGAAAAACGTGGGATGAAAACGGCAATGCGCGGCGACAAGTCGCTTTATTTCTCGGTTGGGATCATGGAGGGGGGCGAGACGATCTTAGCCCTGACCGCTATGTGCCTTTGGCCGCAGCTTTTTGCGCCGATTGCATGGGGTTTTGGCGCACTTTGTGTGGCCACGGCACTGGCCCGCGTGCTTTTGGCGGGCCAAGTTTTCGGGCGTCGATAGCGCCAATGCCAGCGCGCGGCCCGATTAGCGTTTCTTTGACCTTTTGGGGCAAATATCCCCCGCGTGTCAAAGATTGCGCCCCCGCCCTTGCAGCCCCCGATGCACCAAACTAAGACTCATGGAATTCCTTGGCGATATGCCGTCACGTGACAACAGGCAGGATTGATATGCGCGACCCGATTGATACCTACATGAACACCCTTGTCCCAATGGTGGTCGAACAGACCAGCCGGGGCGAACGCGCCTATGACATCTACTCGCGCCTGCTGAAGGAGCGGATCATTTTTCTTGCAGGCCCCGTGCATGATGGCATGTCGTCGCTGATCTGCGCGCAGCTGTTGTTTCTTGAGGCGGAAAATCCGTCAAAAGAAATCTCGATGTATATCAACTCGCCCGGTGGCGTGGTGACATCGGGCCTGTCGATCTATGACACGATGCAATACATCCGCCCCAAAGTTTCGACCATGGTCATGGGGCAGGCGGCTTCGATGGGCTCGCTTTTGCTGCAAGCGGGCGAAAAGGGGATGCGCTTTAGTCTGCCCAATTCACGCGTTATGGTGCACCAGCCTTCCGGCGGGTATCAGGGGCAGGCGACCGATATCATGATCCATGCCCGCGAAACCGAAAAGCTCAAGCGCCGCTTGAACGAGATTTACGTCAAGCACACTGGCAACCCCTATGAGGTTGTCGAAGCCGCTTTAGAACGCGACAACTTCATGTCAGCTGAAGATGCCAAGGCTTGGGGCTTGATTGACGAGATCCTTGAAGGGCGCGGCAAGATGGATGATGCGTCCAAGTAACAGGCAAATCTAACGCTAGGGCAGGCGCGGCGCTTGCCCTAGACAAATTCGGATTGTGGCGGCGCGGGCCTTGGCCTAGACTTCCATCATACGCCCTTCGGGGCGCTGGGCAGAGGACGACAATGGCGACCAATTCGAGCAGCGACAGCAAAAACACCCTCTATTGTTCGTTCTGTGGCAAGAGCCAGCATGAGGTCCGCAAGCTGATCGCGGGGCCGACCGTGTTCATCTGTGATGAATGTGTTGAGCTTTGCATGGATATCATCCGCGAAGAGACCAAGACGACAGGCTTAAAAGCCACCGATGGCGTGCCAATTCCGCGCGACATCTGTAAAGTGCTGGATGATTATGTCATCGGCCAAGAACATGCCAAGCGCGTGTTGTCAGTGGCCGTGCACAACCATTACAAGCGCCTGAACCATGCGTCTAAATCGGATATCGAACTGTCCAAGTCGAACATCCTGCTGATCGGCCCGACGGGCTGTGGCAAAACGCTTTTGGCCCAAACCTTGGCGCGCATTCTGGATGTGCCCTTCACCATGGCCGATGCGACCACGCTGACCGAAGCGGGCTATGTGGGCGAAGATGTCGAAAACATCATCCTGAAGCTGTTGCAGGCCTCAGAATACAACGTGGAACGCGCCCAGCGCGGCATCGTTTACATCGACGAGGTGGATAAGATCACCCGCAAGTCGGACAACCCATCGATCACCCGCGATGTGTCGGGCGAGGGGGTTCAGCAAGCGCTTTTGAAGATCATGGAAGGCACGGTTGCCTCGGTTCCGCCACAAGGCGGACGCAAGCACCCGCAGCAAGAGTTTTTGCAGGTGGATACGACCAACATCTTGTTCATCTGCGGCGGCGCTTTTGCCGGTTTGGAAAAGATCATCGCGCAGCGCAACAAGGGCACGGCCATGGGCTTTGGCGCTGATGTCAAAGACCCCGATGCGCGCGGTGTCGGCGAATTGTTCATGGAGCTTGAGCCGGAAGACCTGCTGAAATTTGGCCTTATCCCGGAATTTGTCGGCCGCTTGCCCGTGATCGCCACGCTGACTGATCTGGACGAGGCCGCTTTGGTCACGATTTTGACCGATCCGAAGAACGCCTTGGTCAAGCAATACCAACGCCTGTTGGAAATTGAAGGCGTGAAACTGACCTTTACCGCCGATGCATTGGTGGCCATCGCCAAACGCGCCATCAAACGCAAAACCGGCGCGCGGGGGCTGCGGTCGATCATGGAAGACATTCTGCTCGATACGATGTTTGAACTGCCGGGCATGGATGATGTGTCGGAAGTTGTGGTCAACGAAGAGGCTGTCGGCCCCAAGGGCAAGCCGCTGTTGGTCCATACCGACAAAAAAGAGAAAAAGCCCGCAACGGCGGGCTGAAACGCGCAGAGATTTGCAAGAACAGGCGGCAAACCAATGGGTTTGCCGCCTTTTTCCTTTAAAGCCGCCCCAACCGCTCGGTCAGCAGGGCAAAAAACCCCTCTGCATTGACAGCGCCCATGAACAGGGCATTGGCGGGCCTGTCGGTCACACCCCACCAATCGGCCACGGTCATGCCAAGGGTCAGCTCGGATTGGGTTTCAATTTCCACATTGATGTGGCGGCCCTGAAACAGCGAAGGGTCAAGCAGGTATGCTATGACACAGGGGTCATGCAGCGGCCCACCTTCGGACCCGTATTTTTCCATATCGAAGCGCTCAAAGAAATCAGCCCATTCCGCAGCAACCCGCCCAACTTGACTGCCCAAAGCGCGAAAGGCTTCCACGCGCGCACGGGTGGTGAGAACTTTGTGGGTCACATCCAAGGGCATCACGACCAAGGGCACGCCAGATTTGAACACAATCTCAGCGGCTTCTGGGTCGACATAGATGTTAAACTCGGCCGCAGGGGTGATGTTGCCCACCTCAAAATAGGCCCCGCCCATCAGCACAATCTCTTGCACCCGCGCCACAATATCGGGCGCTTTTTGAAAGGCCGTGGCGATGTTGGTCAAAGGTCCCAAGGGGCAGAGCGTGACGCTGCCCGAAGGTTCACGGCGCAGCGTCTCGATCAGGAAATCCACCGCGTGCTGGTCTTGCAGCGCCATGGTCGGTTCCACCATCACCGGCCCGTCTAGGCCCGTCTTGCCATGCACGTGTTCGGCGGTGACAAGCTTGCGCTTCAAGGGCGCATCGCATCCCGCGAAAACCTTGGCCTGCGGCTTGCCCGCCAATTCGCAGATGATGCGGGCGTTGCGCGTTGTCCAATTCAGCGGCACGTTGCCTGCGACCGAACAGATGCCCAAAACGTCCAATTCTTCGGGGCTGGCCAAGGCCAGCAGCAGGGCAAAGGCATCATCCTGCCCGGGGTCGGTATCAATAATGATCTTGCGGCGATGGCGTGTCATGAAATGCTCCTTTTCGCGCCCCATCCAACAGGGGCGCGAACGATTCGTCTATCGCAAGCGCCGCTTAGCCGTCGAAATCAACACCCTCTATCAGCTTGACCGCATCGCTGCGCGCTTTGGCAATATCGGCCAGCCCCAGACGGTCGGGCGTAAATTCCCCCCAGCTTTGCACCAAGGCTGACCGCGCAACGCCGTCCTTCACGGGGAATTCGTGGTTGGCTTCGGCATAGATCTTTTGCGCCTCGTCCGAGGACAGCCAGGCCATTAGCTTGACCGCCGCTGCCTTATTGGGCGCAGCTTTGGTCAAGGCGATGCCAGAGATGTTCATATGTGCGCCGCCGCCTTCAAAGATGGGAAAGTCGATCCGCACGGCAGCGGCATAGTCTTTTTCACTGTCATCGTTCAGCATTTGGCCAATGTAATAGGTATTTCCCAAAGCAATATCGCATTCGCCCGACCAGATCGACTTGACCTGATCGCGGTCCCCCCCCAGCGGCTTATGCGCCAAGTTGGCCTTTAAGCCTTGCAGCCAAGCGGTGGTTGCCTCTGGCCCGTGGTGCAGCAAAAAGGCCGCCGTCAGGGCCACGTTGTAATCGTTCAGGCCCGACCGCATGCACAAGCGCCCCTGCCACTTGGGATTGACCAAGTCTTCATAAGTGGTGATTTCCCCCGGTTTGACGCGCTCAAGGCTGGCATAGACCACCCGCGAACGGGTGGTCAGGCCAAACCACAGGTTGCCCGGGTCGCGGTACGCGGGCGGGATATTGGCCGCAAGCACAGGATCTTCAGCCGCTTGCAGCACATCGGCTTCCACCAGTTCCTCCATCCGGCCGATATCCACCGTCAGCACCAGATCGGCGGGCGAGCGGTTGCCCTCGGCCTGCAGGCGTTCGGCCATGCCCTTGTCCACAAAGGCGATATTCACATCAATGCCGGTTTCTGCGGTGAATTTATCCATCAAAGGTTGGATCAATTCGGGCTGGCGGTGGGAATAGATATTCACCTCTTCAGCGAAAACGGGGCTGGCGACGAGCATGGCGAGAAGGAATAGGCGCGACATAGTTGAGTCCTTTTGTCAGGTATTTTCGCCTATAGACTGTGAAAGACCCTAAGTGTCAATAGATGACAAAAACACTTTATTTTGCACCAAGACGCATCTGCGTCCCTAACGAACCAAGTTTTCTGCCAAAACTTTTGCCGACAAGTTTTCTGCGAAAACTTATCTACCACGAATTTTCGCAGAAAATTCGGCACCGCAACGTTTTCGCAGAAAACGTGTTAGCCCTTCGCCCGCTTGTCTTCGGCGCGCGCGCGGTTCCACAGTGCATCCATTTCCGCCAGATCAGATTGATCCGGCGTCTTGCCGCTTTCGGCCAGCCAATCTTCAATCTTGCCAAAGCGGCGCTGAAACTTGGCATTGGTGCCGCGCAGCGCCGCCTCGGGGTCGACCCCCATATGGCGAGCCAGATTGGCCATCACAAACAGCAAGTCGCCCATTTCCTCCGCCACTTCGGCCGTCGTCAGCTGATCTCGCGCCTCGACCAGCTCGGCCATTTCTTCGCGCAGCTTGTCCAAGACCTCATCCGTCGTCGGCCAATCAAACCCAACCCGCGCTGCACGTTTTTGCAATTTCACCGCACGAGTCAGGGCAGGCAGGCCAAGGGCCACGCCGTCCAGCACACGGGCGGGGCCACGTTCGGCGGCTTTGATCTTCTCCCAATCCGCCGTTTGCTGGGCCGAGGATTTATCGCGGCTTTCACTGCCAAAGACATGGGGGTGGCGCGCCAGCATCTTGTCAGAAATAGCACGCGCCACATCGTCAAAGCCAAATAGCCCCGCCTCTTCGGCCATTTGGGCGTGAAACACCACTTGCAGCAGCAGATCGCCCAACTCGGCGGGCAATTCTTCCCAAGCTTGGCGTTCGATCGCATCAGCCACTTCATGCGCCTCTTCAATCGTATAGGGCGCGATGGTGGCGAAGGTTTGTTCAATATCCCAAGGGCAGCCTGTCGCCTTATCGCGCAAGCGCCGCATAATCTCGCGCAGACGCTCTAGCCCGCCGTTTGCATCCCGCACCAAAGCATCAGAGTTTAGGGCCATTGCCGATCCCTTCGTTTTCAGATTTGATCAAAGGGCAGGAAAAGGAGTCTCCCATGCCCGTTCTGAACCGTATCGCCGCTTATGCGCCGGAAATGAAGGGCTGGCGTCAGCATCTGCACCGCCATCCGGAACTTTCCTTCGATTGTGTCAACACCGCAGCTTTCATCGTGGAACGTCTGCGCGAGATGGGCGTGGACGAAATTCACACAGGCATCGCCAAAACTGGCATTGTGGCCGTGATCAACGGCTCTGCACCCGGACCTACCATTGGCCTGCGCGCTGATATGGACGCGCTGCCGATTGTTGAGATTACGGGGGCTGACTATGCCTCAACCATTGCGGGCAAGATGCACGCTTGTGGGCATGACGGCCATGTCACCATGCTTTTGGGGGCGGCAAAATATCTGGCCGAAACCCGCCGATTTGCGGGCCGTGTGGCGCTTATTTTCCAACCCGCCGAAGAAGATGGGGCGGGGGGCCAAGTGATGGTGGAAGAGGGGATCATGGATAGGTTCCAGATCGCCCAAGTTTACGGCATCCACAATGCGCCCAACCTGCCGTTTGGGCAGTTTTTCACCACACCGGGGGCCTTGATGGCTTCGGTTGACACGGCCTTTGTTTACATCACGGGCAAAGGTGGTCACGGGGCCAATCCGCATGAATGTGTTGATCCTGTCGTGGCCGTGGTGGGCATGGTGGGGGCCATTCAAACCATCATCCCGCGCAATGTTTATGCTTTGGACGAGGCGGTGATTTCCGTCACCCAAATTCACACTGGCACAGCCTCAAACATCATCCCCGAAGAGGCGATGTTCTGCGCCACGATCCGCAGTTTCAAACCCGAGGTGCGCGCTTTGTTGAAAAAGCGCGTCTATGAGATCGTCGAAGGCCATGCCAGCGCCTATAACGTCACCGCGCGGATTGACTATGATTGGGGCTATCCCGCCACGGTCAACACGCCCGAAAACGCCGCCTTTGCCACCGAAGTTGCCGCCGAGATTTCCGGCCCTGACGGCGCGCATGGCCATTCCAACCGCGAAATGGGGTCCGAGGATTTTTCCTATATGCTTGAAAAACGCCCCGGCGCTTACCTGTTCCTGGGCACCGGCCCGGGGGCTGGCTTGCATCACCCCGCCTTTGATTTCAACGACGAGGCTGCCCCCGTGGGTGCATCTTTCTTTGCAAGGTTGGTCGAACGCGCCCAGCCTTTGGGCTAAGATCGTCAGATAAGCGGCTGTCTTTGAACAGATAAAGACAGCCGGTGTTCCCCTTTATAGCGTGGTGCGCACGTGCCAAAGCTCGGGGAACAGTTCCACCTCAAGCATCCGTTTCAGGTAGCTTCCCCCCGACGTGCCGCCCGTGCCGCGCTTCATTCCGATCACCCGCGTCACTGTGGTGAGGTGATTAAACCGCCAGCGGCGAAAGAAATCCTCAAAATCCACCAGCTTTTCGGCCAGCTCATAGGCTTCCCAATGCAGGTGCGGGTCGCGGTAGACCTGCTGCCACATCGCCAGAACGCCTTCGTCAAAGGCCCAAGGTTGGCGCAGGTCGCGGGTCAGCAC
>CAMAYO010000100.1 GCA_945862465.1 Pseudorhodobacter antarcticus
GGCGCTGCGGCGGATGAGATTGAAGATCCCCGCCCCTATGCCGAATTGCTGCGTCAATGGTCAACTGACCATCCCGAATTCCAGTTCCTGCCGCGCAAGTTCAAGATTGCCATCACAGGCTCGCCCAATGACCGCGCCGTCACCGCCGCACACGACATTGGCCTGCGTATGACGCGCAACGCAACCGGAGAGGCTGGGTTTGAGGTGTTTGTCGGTGGTGGCCTTGGCCGGACGCCGATGATTGGCCATTTGGTGCGCCAATTCCTGCCAATCGCAGACCTTTTGCCCTATGTGGAATCGGTGCTGTCGGTTTATAACACTCTGGGGCGGCGCGATAATAAGTACAAAGCGCGCATCAAGATTACCGTTCATGAAACCGGTCGTGACGAGATTGCCCGCATGATCGAAGCCCGCTTTGCCGAGGTGCGCCCGCTGTTTGGCGGCGCAGATCAATCTCTGCTGGCCGATATTCGCGCCGCTTTTGCCCAGCCCGACCTGCAAAGCCGTTCCTGGGCAGACTATGACGCTGCCTATCAAACCAACCCCGTCTTTCGCGCTTGGGCCGATACGAACCTGTCTGAGCATCGCAAGGGCGACCATGCCATTGTTACGATCTCGGTCAAAGCGCATGGCCAAACACCGGGGGATGCGACATCCGATCAGATGCGCGTCATTGCCGATCTGTCGGAAACCTATGGCTATAGCGAATTACGTATCAGCCACGAACAAAACGTCATCCTGCCCCATGTTCATAAAGCCGATCTCCCAGCGGTTCATGCGGCCTTGGCCAATGTGGGTTTGGCGACTGCTAATGTGGGATTGCTGTCAGACATGATCGCCTGCCCCGGCATGGATTATTGCGCGCTGGCCACGGCGCGTTCTATTCCCGTGGCGCAAGAAATCGCGCTGCATTTCGAAGCGCTTAAGCTGGAACATGATATCGGTCAGCTGAAAATCAAAATCTCGGGCTGCATCAACGCCTGTGGGCACCACCATGTCGGCCACATTGGTATTCTGGGGCTAGACCGTGCGGGGGTGGAAAACTACCAGATCACGTTGGGGGGTGATGCCACCGAAACAGCAGCAATCGGTGAAAAGACCGGTCCGGGCTTTGCCTATGACGAGATTGTGCCCGCTATAGAACGTATCCTGCGCGCTTATCTTGGGTTGCGACTGCACGCCGAAGAAACTTTCCTAGACGCCTATCGCCGTGTTGGCATGGACCCCTTCAAGCGCGCCCTTTATGGCGACGAAGGCCATCAGGATGCCGCGTGATCTGCACCACGGGCCTGTGGTGGACCGTGTCGCGTCGCTGAATGCGCGGTATCGTCACCATGGGGCCACCGCGGTGCTGGAGCACGCGCTCAGCGACGCTGATCTGGGGCGCGTGGCGCTGGTGTCGTCTTTCGGGGCGGAATCAGTGGTCCTGTTGCATCTGGTGTCGGTGATCGCCCCGCAAACGCCGGTGCTGTTTGTGGATACGCGGATGTTGTTTGCCGAAACGCTCGACTATCAGCGTCTACTGGCCGAAAGCTTGCCACTCTGCGACATTCGCACGATCCGCGCCCCCCAACCGCGCGTGGCCTTTGAAGACCCTGATGGCACTTTGCACCAGTTTTCCACCGATGCTTGCTGCGCTGTGCGCAAGATCGCCCCACTGGAACGGGCTTTGTCCGAGTTTGACGGCTGGATCACCGGGCGCAAACGCTATCAAGGGACGACCCGCGAAACGGTAGAGTTTTTTGAGGCCGAAGGCGATTTGCGCATCAAGGTCAATCCGCTTGCCCATTGGGGGCGTGAGGATATTGAAGATTACATGGTCAACAACCGCCTGCCCCGCCATCCGCTGATTGCCAAGGGCTACCCTTCCATCGGCTGCGCGCCTTGCACCACGCCAGTGAAAGAGGGTGAAGACCCCCGCGCAGGGCGTTGGCGCAACAGTGAAAAAACAGAATGCGGCATTCACTTTGTGAATGGTATTGCCGCCCGTCCCTATCAGGAGCCCACAGTATGAGTGTCATTGTGAACGATCACGGCTTTCAGCCCGTCGCAACCATAGCCTCGGTCACCTTGGCCGAGATTGCGACACACCAAGGCACGCTCGACCTTGCGCAAACCGATGATCCGACCTTGGTGCTGCCCTATCTTGGCACTCTGAAACTGATCCGCATAGCCTTCCCCGCCTTCAACGATGGCCGCGCCTTTACCATCGCACGGCGGTTGCGAATGGCGGGCTTTAAGGGCCACCTTCGCGCTGTGGGGCCGGTGATTGCCGACCAATACGCCATGGCGCGGCGCGTAGGCTTTGACGATGTTGAAATCCCCGACGATCTGGCCGCCCGCCAACCCCAAGCGCAATGGCTGGCCCGTGCCGATTGGCGTGCACATGATTATCTGGCGCGGCTAAAGGCCTAAAACGGGGCTTTCGCCGGCCCCTGCCCTGACGTATGCCCAAATCTATCCCCAGAACGAAGCACCCAAGATGACCCAAGCCCCCAAAGCCCATCTGCCCGATGCCCAGATTGTCACCGCCGTGCGCCACTGGACGGATCGGTTGTTTTCCTTTCGCGTCACGCGCCCGCAATCGCTGCGGTTCCGCTCGGGTGAGTTTGTGATGATCGGCCTGATGGGCGACACGGGCAAACCATTGCTGCGGGCCTATTCCATCGCATCCCCTGCTTGGGATGAGGAGTTAGAGTTCTATTCGATCAAAGTGCCCGATGGCCCCCTGACCTCACGCTTACAACATATCAAAGTGGGCGATGAGATCATCTTACGCCCCAAACCCGTCGGCACCTTGGTGCATGACGCCCTGCTGCCCGGCAAACGGATTTGGTTTCTGTCAACCGGCACCGGCTTTGCGCCCTTTGCCAGCCTGCTGCGCGAACCTGAAACCTATGAGAAGTATGACCAAGTCATCATGATGCACACCTGCCGCGAGGTGGCGGAACTTGATTATGGCCGCACCTTGGTAGAAAGCCTGAAAGACGATCCGCTGATTGGCGAGATGGTGGGCGACAAGCTGAAATACTACCCCACCACCACGCGCGAAGCGTTTCACCATATGGGACGGGTGACTGACAATCTGTCGTCGGGCAAAGTTTTCGCCGACCTTGGCCTGCCACCGATGGACCCTGTGCATGACCGCGCCATGGTCTGTGGTTCGCTGGCCTTCAACGTCGATGTCAAAGTTATTCTGGAAGGCTTCGGTCTGGTTGAAGGCGCAAATTCCGACCCGCGTCAGTTTGTGATCGAAAAGGCTTTTGTCGGCGACGGCATTTAAGCCAAATCAGACAGCCCAAAACAAAAGCGCCGCAATCCTAAAGACTGCGGCGCTTTTTATTGAACGGGTGGCTTAAAGCCGCCCGCTGGGATTACATCCCCAAAGCTTTCTTGACCTGAGCGATCACGTCCGCTTGCTTGATCGGGTCGGTGCCGGCCATGGTGACAGCCGATTTCAGGCTGGCTTTGGTGGCATCGTCCAAGGTGGAGCCGTCGATCACAGCGGTGACTTTGGCGGCGTCGTAAGCAGCCGGATCCAAAGCGGCCATTGCGGCATCCATGGCAGCAGATGCGGCAGCGGCTTCTGCGGCGGCAGCGTCAGCTGCAGCTTTTTCTGCAGCAGCAGCAGCGTCAGCAGCGGCTTTTTCAGCGGCAGCAGCCTCGGCAGCGGCAGCGTCAGCCGCAGCCTGTGCGGCTTCTTGCGCGGGCTTGTAGCTGTACTGATAATAGCCACCAGCGGCCAAAACCAAGATGATCGCGATGATCACATTTTTGTTCATGTCAGGTCTCCATCATTTGACGGTTAATCATGGGGCGGCCTATGACAGAAATCTGCGACAATGGAAAGACCCGCGCTGCATTGCAGCGATTTGAGGCGCGCTTACGGGTTGAAGAGTGCGCGCCTTAGGTTTATCTTGCGCGCAACACCCATGGTATAAGGACAACAACCATAGCACGCCGCCCTCACAACGCTCCGCCGCAACGCGAAACCGGCCCTCGGATCAACGATCGGATTCGCTGTCCTGAAATCCGCCTCATTGGGGCCGATGGGGAAAATGTGGGTGTCGTCACCCCCGCGCAAGCGATGGCTATGGCCGAAGAAGCAGGTTTGGATCTGGTCGAGATTTCGCCCACCGCTGAGCCGCCAGTCTGCAAGATCATGGATTTCGGTAAGTATAAGTATGAGCAGCAAAAGCGCGAGGCTGAGGCCCGCAAAAAGCAGCACATCATCGAGATCAAAGAAATCAAATTCCGTCCGGGCACCGATACGCATGACTACGATGTCAAAATGCGCTCGGTTCTGAAATTCTTGGAAGAGGGTGACAAGGTTAAAGTCACCCTGCGCTTTCGTGGCCGCGAAATGGCGCACCAAGAACTGGGTCTGGAATTGCTCCACCGTGTCGCTGCCGACGTGGGCGATGCGGGCAAGGTCGAATCCATGCCGCGCCTTGAAGGTCGCCAAATGGTGATGATGATCGGCGCCAAGTAATCTTGGCGCGTTAGGATACAAAGGGCGCAGTCTAGCTGCGCCCTTTTTGTTTGGGCCTAGCTGTCCAAAGCCCGATCCAGATGGGTATAGCCGCCATCCACATACAGCCACTGCCCCGTGGTATGGGCCGATCGCGGCGACAGGGCAAAGACGGTGGCCGCAGCAATTTCACGGTCTAGCGTCATGCGGTGGCCTAGCGGAATGCGCGACGTGATCTTGGCCAGTTGCGCTGCCGGATCGGCGAAGGTTTTGATCCAATTGGCATACATGGGCGTCATCACCTCTGCCGGTATCACAGCATTCACCCGCACCCCGTCAGGGGCAAAAGCCGCAGCCCATTCGCGCGTCAGCCCCAGTTGTGCGGCTTTGGCTGCAACATAGGCCGACGTATGGCCCTGCCCCGTGATCGCCGTCTTGGACGAGATGTTCACAATCGCCCCCACTTCAGCGCGCAAATCAGCCGCCAGCAGATGCACCAAGGTGTAGTAATGCAACAGGTTCTGATCGAGCGAGGCGCGAAACGCTTCAGGGCCGGCCTCTAACCCCAAGCTGTCATTGCGACCAGCGTTGTTCACAAGCCCATAGATCGCCCCGCCCGCTTGAGCTTGCGCCACTGCACGGCGGCAATCTTGATCTTGCGCCAGATCGGCTTGAATAAACTCGGCCGGCCCTAGGGCCAAAAGCTGCGCCATAAAGTCGCCTTCCGGCGCGCGCCGTGCCAGAATGATCGGTGTTGCGCCTTCCTCGGCCAAGGTCAGGCTGATCGCAGCGCCAATGCCAGCCCCGCCGCCCGTGACGATGATGCGCTTGCCCTGTAATCCCAAATCCATCTTAGAACCCCACGTCTGTGCCCTGTTGCCAGCGCTGCGCCAAGTTGCCAAAGCGGGTGAAGCGCCCCTCAAAGCTTAGTTCCACCGTGCCAATCGGGCCGTGGCGCTGTTTGCCAATGATCACCTCGGCCTTACCATGCACGTTTTCCATGATGGTCTGCCACTGCGCCATCTTTTCCAATTCGTGATCGCCGGGCTTTTCGCGCTCTTTGTAATATTCGTCGCGGTAGACAAACATCACCACATCGGCGTCTTGTTCAATTGACCCAGATTCGCGCAGGTCTGACAGTTGCGGGCGCTTATCTTCGCGGCTTTCCACCTGACGCGACAGCTGCGATAGGGCAAGGACGGGAATGTTCAATTCCTTGGCAATGGCTTTCAACCCTTGGGTAATCTCTGACACTTCCTGCACGCGGTTTTCTTTGCTGGAGCCTTTGAGAAGCTGCAAATAGTCCACCACCAACAAATCCAACCCATGGGTGCGCTTTAAACGGCGCGCACGGGCGGCGACTTGGCTGATGGGCAAAGCGGGCGTGTCGTCGATGTAAAGCGGGCAGGATTCCAACGCTTTGGCGGCTTCGACAAAGCGGCGAAACTCCACCTCGGTCATATCGCCGCGCCGAATTTGCTCCGAAGGCACTTCCGAGGCTTCCGATAGGATACGCGCGGCCAATTGCTCGGCACTCATCTCCAGCGAAAAGAACCCGACAGAGCCACCCTCAATCGTGCCTTCGCTGCCATCGGGCAGACGGCCCCGCTTATAGGCCTTGGCGATGTTGAAGGCGATGTTGGTCGCAAGCGAGGTTTTGCCCATCGACGGGCGCCCTGCCAAGATCAGCAAGTCGGAAGAATGTAATCCCCCCAACTTCTTATCTAAATCGACCAAGCCCGTCGAAATCCCCGCCAGCCCGCCATCGCGTTGATAGGCGGCGTTCGCCATATTGACCGCATCGGTGACGGCTTTGAGAAAACTTTGAAACCCCCGCTCTGCCACGCCTTGTTCGCCCAGTTTATACAGGCGCTGTTCGGCTTCGCTGATTTGGTCGCGGGGTTCACTGTCGACCTCTACTTTGCCAGCGCGGGCCGAAATGTCGCGGCCAAGTCCAATCAATTCGCGCCGCACCGCCAGATCATAGATCATCTGCGCATAGTCCCGCGCCGCATAGGCCGAGATCGCTGCCCCCGCCAAACGCACGAGGTATGAGGTGCCGCCCAGTTCCTTAAGGCCCGGATCATCTTCAAAAAACGGCTTCAACGTCACAGGCGACACCAGCGCATTCTTTTGGATCCGCGCCGCCATGCGTTCAAAGATGCGCTGATGGACAGGGTCAAAGAAATGCTCCGCCCGCACAAGGCTTGCCACGCGGTCATAGACCTCGTTATTGGTCAAGATCGCGCCCAAAAGCTGCTGCTCACCTTCGATGTTATGGGGCAGCGCTTCAGTTTCGGGTAGAGCGGGCAGCACTTGCCGCAACGTGGCCACTTCGTTCATCGGTCTTCCCCGTTGCCTGATTTGATCAGAGCCATTACCCGTATCACGCCACCTTAGACGCGCTTTTTGCGCCCAAGCAAACCACGGATATCTTTGTGGATAAGACCCAAAGCCACCACAGTTCTAGGTGTTAAGTGGCGTGATGCTACCACATCTGGCAATTGGTGGCTAGAAAATCACCCAACCCGCGATTCGCGCAGCACTTTATCCCCAAACTATCCCCAAAATCCTCCCCCGTTTTCCCGAGCCTAGCGGCGGGGAATCGGGCGAAAGAGAGCAGATTACTTGGCGCGGGCGGCTTGCCAAGCGCGCGGGTCGCGCAGGAATTTCTCCACCTCGGCCAAGGTGGCCTCATCAAACGCGCCTTGCGCGCGGGCTTCGGCCAAAACGTCCCACCAAGTGCACAGATGATGCAGCGCCACGCCGTGGTCGGCCAAGCGGCCCACAGTTTCCGGGAAGATGCCGTAATAGAAAATTACCGCCGTATGGGCGCAGGTCGCCCCTGTTTCGCGAATGGCATCCACAAACGACAGTTTCGATCCGCCATCAGTGGTCAAATCCTCCACCAGCAGCACGCGCTGGCCTTCGGTCATCACCCCTTCGATGCGGGCATTGCGCCCGTAACCTTTGGGCTTTTTGCGCACATAAGTCATAGGCAATGCCAGACGTTCGGCCACCAGCGCTGCAAAGGGAATGCCCGCCGTCTCGCCGCCCGCGATGTTGTCAAACGCCTCAAACCCTGCATCGCGCATCACGGTGACGCATAGAAAATCCATCAAGACGGAACGGATGCGCGGATACGAGATCAACTTGCGGCAGTCGATATAGGTGGGCGAAGGCAAGCCACTGGCCAGCGTAAACGGCGTGGCCGCATTGAAATGCACCGCGCCAATTTCCAGCAAAGCGCGGGCGGTCAGGGGGGCGATTTCCTCGGCGGGGGGGAAATTGGCTGGGATCATTTGCAGCTCCAAAGGGGGTAAGGTGTTAGGCCTGAACGTGCCAATGCACAGCAAAGCCCGGATCAAACACGGTAACAGGCCCAGATTCTGAGGGAATCTTGGGCGGAAACACGGTGGCTTGGGCAGATTTCACCAAGGTAATCATCGCCTCATTCTGGGGCAGACCGTAGAAAGCCGCACCATTTTGGCTGGCAAACGCCTCTAGCCGGTTCAAAGCGCCCTCTTCTTCGAAGATATGCGCCAAAAGCGGCATCGTATTGGTGGCGGTGAAACAGCCGGCACAGCCACAAGCGTGTTCCTTCAGTGCATCCACATGCGGGGCGCTGTCGGTTCCCAGAAAATAAGCGGCGTACCCAGAGGTTGCCGCACGCCGCAAGGCCAGACGATGTTTTTCGCGCTTGGCCACGGGCAAGCAATAGTAATGCGGCCGGATTCCCCCCACCAAAAGGTGGTTGCGGTTCAAGATCAGGTGGTGCGTGGTGATGGTTGCGGCCAGAGTGCCACCTTGGGCGGCATAGGCAACACCCTCTTCGGTGGTGATATGTTCCATCACCACGCGCAAGTCGGGCAAGCGGCGGCGCAAGGGGTCTAGCACGGTGTCGATGAACACCGCCTCGCGGTCAAAAATATCAACCTCAGGGGTTGTCACTTCGCCGTGGGTGCAAAGGGGCAAGCCAATCTCGGCCATCTTTTCCAAAACGGGCATCACCTTGCCCAGATCGCGCACACCGCCATGCGAATTGGTCGTGGCACCTGCGGGATAAAGCTTCACCGCTTTGATCAGGCCAGAGGCATGGGCCGCAGCCACATCTGCCGGATCAGTCGTTTCGGTCAGATACAGCGTCATCAGCGGTTCAAATTGCGCGCCCTTGGGGAGCGCTGCCA
>CAMAYO010000101.1 GCA_945862465.1 Pseudorhodobacter antarcticus
AGGCCGCAAAAGATCATGCCGGCAGGGGTCAGGACCAACGGCAACCAACGGTGCCAGCCACCGCCCCCTGTGATGGCCCCAAAAACCCCCTCAGCCCCGTCAGACAGCTTGGCAAAAGCCACCGAGATCACACCCGTGGCCAAAGCCCCGAGCCAAAAGACCACGTGTGACCGCCAAAGGCGCGGTTTGGCGACAAAGACAGATGCGCGGCGGAAAAAGCCTAGATGCCCAAACCGATGCAGGAAGCCGTTGTTTTGCATTTGCGGGAGTTCCTTCCAAGTTTCGAGTCGCTGCGAGCCTGCCCAAACTGTGGTCCGCAGCCCCTTGGCACAACCCCAAAGCTGGTTTTTCTGACCCATCCTCTCAAGCGACATTCGCCCAGGAGGCTTGCGTCTGACGTCAAGATCGCCTGAATCTGCGTGCTCGACAAGTGTTTTTCGTCCTGAGCGGCGTCTGCAGTCGCGCAGGCTGCTGGAACTGGGCGGTTCAGGCCATGAACACGCGGCTTCTTTGCCAGCCATAGATGTTTTTCAGCGCAGCGAACGGACCTGTCCTGTCGCTTTTGTTCAGTTTGGGTCTGGATCGCGGTCACGCGCACAACGGTGGCGCTCGTAATCGGTGAATGGCGGCAAGGATGGCGCGCACCATCGGACCGGTCACCGCGACCTCGGCCAACTTGAAGGTGATGGCGCGGGAGTGGCGCACCATACGGGCACCGAACTTAATCAGCTTGCGCTGAAAGCTTGTCAGCGACCAGTCGGCCATGGCCTCGGGTAGCTCGATGCAACGCAGGAAAGTCGCCAGATTGTAGGCTAGATCATGCAGTTGAAGCCGCACCTCGTTGCCGCGGAACGGTTTGCAGGACAGGCCCGTCGAGCGGAAGGCGTACTTGCCTTCCTTGATATGCTGCTCGGCGATGACCCTTTGGTTGTAAAAGCGCACCACGTAGTCCGGTTCCATCGGCAGGTTGGTGACGATGAAGCCGACCTTTGGGAATAACTCACCTGGGTACCACTCGATCTTGGCGACCACACGCCGCTCCTTGCCCCAGAATGCGGCCTGATACTGGAAATCCGCGTATAAGCGCTCAACCTTGGTCTGCAATGGCCGCTCCACGGGCCGCGTCAGCCGATGAGCAATCTTCTCGCGCAGCACGGCATTGGCGGGCAGCCGGATGGCTTAGAAATAGCCCGCCTTCTCCAGCCGCGTATAGATTGCAGGGTTGGCATAAGTGGCGTCGGCGCGCAAGAAACCCATAAGGTCGCGCGTGGCATACTTGGCGATGACAGGGTCGAGGACGTCCCGCCAGCCATCGGCACTGTGGACGTTGCCATTGCGCAGGGCGCATCGTTCCAGCATGCCAAACTGGTTGAATAAAACATCGGATGGTAACAGGCGCAGTCGAAGTGCCCGTTCCAAGCTGACCCTTCCTGATCACCATGGGTTGGGCTGACCGATCTGTCCATTTCCAGCATGACATACATCAGGCCATTGCGGTCGTGGAAGCGGTCGATCCACCGGCCGTTCAGGCCTGCCAGCGCTGCCCGTTTCTAGGGCATGGGCAGCGTCTCGGTCTCGAACAGACCCATCTGTGAGGCCGAGGCCGCTTGGGCATCAACAGCACGGCCGCCCACGACCTGACGCATGGCCGGATCGAGGGCCAGCCGGTCAGCATCGTTAAAATCTTCGTATCCCGCCAGCCGACCATAGACCGACTGCCGAAACAGCCCGTCATAAAGATAAACGGTGTTTTTGCCCCAACGGCTGTCGTACAGTGCCGCTGACGCAAGATCGGACAACCAAGCGCGTCATCCAGGTCACGCATCACCAGAAGGCCGCTGTCCGAACTGAGCTGCGTGCTGCGAAATTCCAGCCGCACGCGAGGGTCAAAATCCACCCGATCTGCCCGCTGATAGCCCGCACACTCTGTGTGATCCATGCACACGTCCCTCGAAGTCACCAACGCTATGATTTATAATGAAATCATCATGATCAAGACAGCGAAACCAGCAGATTACTTGGGGAATGTGGGGTGTATAATTTTGCAGGATCATATCATATTTGACACAAAACTGCAAAATTACCCTTTTGAGTACTGCCGTACCCACAAGTTAACACTACAAGGATAAATTTTGTGTTTGCGGACCGGCCTTTTGCTGTTACGAAACGCTGAGATGAAATGGGAGAATCGAAACGGCCTAGAACGGAATGTTCGAAGCAAAGACGTTCACAATTCACTGAGGAATCACATGGTCATTTGTAGCGATTTGCTTGCTGGTCACTTCAAGTTTTTGACTTTGACCGGAAGTTACAAAAGTATTTCCAAGGTGCTCTTGTTATCCTGCGTGACGTTGCTTTCCGTCATGGTGGTGGCAGATAGTCTAAGGATCGATATTTGGTAGGGCCGAAAAAGTCGCGCTAACCAATGCAAACTTACGAGGGTATAAATGATACATCAGCATATTTACGCAGCGCCAAAGCCCGGCATGTCAGAGGCAGATTTTCAGAATTACTGGCTGAAGGTGCATGCTGTACAGTTTGCCATGAAGATCCCGCAAATTGCTATGTACAAGTTGAACTTGCGGCTAGCCTGCAGCATCGACACCAATCCGATTTGGGGCGGATGCGCTGAAATCTGGCTGCGCAATGGTGAAGAACAGTTGGCGTCAATTCAGACACCGCAGTTCTTGCAGGGCGCCCGCCTAGACGAACCGAATTGGGCTGCGTTTTGGATGACGGTAGGTTTGGACTGCGACAACCATTCGATCAAAGCGGCCGATGTTCCAGCATCAGCAGTCAAGCTTATTGTCTTGTCAAAGCGTAACTTGAAGAACGACGTGGCTGATTATCAAAAGCGCCGCTTGGCAGAGTTGACCGCGGGGGCAACGTCCATTCCTGGCCTGCTGAAATGCCAACTGGCGTTAGCGGTGGAAGGCTCTTATGCGATCGGCGAATCGCGTTTTGATGAAGTGGCACATTTCTGGTTCGCAAGCGCAGCAGACGCGGAAGCCGCTTTTGCCAGCGCGGCACGCAATGTGATGCTGCCCAAAGCAGCCGATGGCCTGATCAATCCAAGCCAAGTTTATCCGATGCTGGTGAAAGAGCATTGGCTGATCGGGCCGGAAGAACGCCCGCTGGTTCAGGGCGCTTAAACACTTAATGTGTCCCGCTCCCAAAACTGGGTGCGGGACTTATCGAACTTGGGGACGCCGCGTGCAGCGGTCGGTATAGAAAATGAGCGATGTAGATTTCATTGTTGTTGGAGCGGGTGCTGCCGGCTCCGTGCTTGCAAACCGCTTGGTGACACTTGGCGGCGCAAAAGTTGCGTTGCTTGAGGCTGGTCCTGACGACACGCTTCCGGCAATTCACGCCACCGATATCGGCTCGATGACATCTATGTGGGGCCCTGGCGAACAGAACTGGGCATTTCAAACTGTGCCTCAATCTGGAATGGGCGGCCGTAAGGTCGACATCGCACAGGGTCGCGGCTTGGGCGGCGGCACCGCGATAAATGCGATGATGTATGTGCGCGGCAACGCCCGTGACTTTGACACTTGGGCCGAAATGGGCGCCGAGGGTTGGTCGTACAAAGACGTGTTGCCATATTTCAAACGCTCGGAATCTTATGGCGGCGGCGATGATGCGTATCGTGGCCGCAAGGGTGACCTAAAGGTCATCGATATGGATAAGAAATCAGAAGCGGCGGCGGCTTTTATGGAAGCAGCACGGTCTTTGGGGGTGTCGAAGGTTGAAAGCGATTTCAACGGCGCACAACAAGAAGAAAACGCCTTCCTATATCAGTCGACCCGCGTGAACAAAGACCGTCGGTGCAGCACCGCCACAGCCTTTTTGGACCCGATCAAAACCGATGACCGCCTGACTATTCTGACCAACGCCCAAGTAACACGTGTTTTGATCGAAAACGGGCGCGCTGTTGGCGTGGAGTATATGTCTGGGGGGAAAACTAAGTCGATCAGAGCAAAGCGCGAAGTGATCTTGACCGCCGGCGCTTTCCTCTCGCCCCACCTTTTGATGCTGTCGGGCATTGGGCCTGCAGCACATCTTAAGGAACACGGCATTGCGGTGGTGTCTGATTTGGCTGGCGTTGGCCAAAACTTGCAGGACCATCTCTTGCTGTCGGTCACGTACCGCGCTTCGCATGACATGGACCCGCCGCAGCTTTTGTCTGAAGCTGGGTTGTTCCATTACACGGGAACATTCGACCGCAAGACAACTTCGCCCGACCTCCAATTCTTCTTTGGGCCTATTCAATTCGCCGATCCGCAATACATGGATGGCGGCCCAGGATTTACGTTGGTGCCAATCATTGCCCAACCCCGCAGCCGCGGCACCGTAACACTTGGGTCAGCCGACCCAATGCAAAAACCAATTGTTGATCCGAAATACTTAACCGACAGCCGCGATGTTGAGGTTTTTGTTAAGGGCGTTGCTTTGGCGCGTCAATTGGCCGGCAACACGGCATTTGATGCAATGCGCGAGCGTGAACTTGCGCCTGGGGCTGCCGTCACATCACACGCGGCTGTAGAGGCCTATGTGCGGGCCTCGGCCTCGACCGTTTGGCATCCTGTCGGCACCTGCCGCATGGGGGCAATGAATGACCCCACAGCCGTGGTCGATCCGCAACTGCGGGTCCGCGGTGTAACTGGGCTACGAGTGGCCGATGCCTCTGTCATGCCCACGATCACATCTGGCAATACAAATGCCGCGACGATCATGATCGGCGACAAAGCCGCTGATCTTATTCTCAATCAATCCTGAATATCTACGGGAGTTCCATAACATGGCGAATAACTACGATTACATCATTGTTGGCGGCGGCACTGCTGGTTGCGTTCTAGCAAACCGCCTGACGGCTGATCCTGCAGTTAAAGTATTGATGATTGAGGCCGGTGGTGCTGAAATCAACGACGCCGTTGACAGCACATCGCGCTGGAATGAATTGCTGCTGACGGATCTTGACTGGGCCTATATGGGCCCCCCTCAACCCGGTTTGGGTGGCCGTCAGGTTTACTCCGCGTCTGGGCGCGGGGTTGGCGGAAGTTCTAATATTTTCCACATGATCCACACCCGTGGTCGCCCCGAAGATTACAATGACTGGGCCGCAAATGGCGCGAAGGGTTGGTCTTTCAACGAAGTCCTTCCCTATCTTCAAAAACTTGAAGGTCAGCGTGACAACACGAACCCAACTGCTGGCAAAAATGGCCCAATAGCTGTAACCAATGCTGGAGATGTTGGAAACCCTGTCTCACGCACCTTTATCGATGCCTGTGTCGAAATTGGCTATCCTGAAGTCGCTGACTTTAACGTAACCAACGAAGGCGCTGGTTGGCACCATGTCGATATTGAAAACGGACAACGCCGTGGCGTGTACCGGTCTTATTACGAACCAATCAAAGATCGGGCAAATCTGAGCGTTGTAACCCGCGCGATGGCAAACCGGATCGTTCTGGAAGGCAAACGCGCAACGGGTGTAGAATATACGGCCAATGGTGTGAGCGTTACCGCAACAGCGAGCCGCGAAGTGTTGGTAACGGCCGGCGCAATTCAAACACCGAAGTTGCTGATGTTGTCGGGGATCGGCCCCAAAGAACATCTGACCGAAATGGGCATAAAAGTTCTGCACGCACTGCCAGGCGTCGGAAAGAACCTTCATGATCACCCATTGGTTATCGGGCCTATCGGGTATCTCACGGACGCTGCTGAGCCGCCACGCGGAAACGTCACAGAAGTAGCCTTATTTTGCAAAAGCTCTGAAGAGCAGCCTGTTCCAGATCTGGAAATCTGCTTGGTTCACCGCGCGCCCTTTGGTCCTAAATTCTTTGAAAGCGTCATTAAGCGCGTTCAAAGCGGTCAACCGGTCGGCAATGCGACCGAATTGGTCGATCCGCATGTGATCTTGTCACTTCCTGGCCTTGTCCGTCCGGTTTCGCGCGGTGAAATTCGGTTGACCAGCACAAATCCAACCGATTACCCCGTTGTTGATTGCAATTATTTTGGCGATCCTTCCGATTTGGAAAGAACCGTCGATATGATTGAAATCGGGCGTAAGATATTTGCAGCCAAAGCATTCAAAGAAGGCCTCGGCCTGAATGAACTGTCTCCTGGGCCGCAGGTGACGACGCGCGATCAACTGCGGGATTATGTCATCGAAAACACTGGTTCGTACTACCATTTTGTGGGCACTTCAAAAATGGGTGTTGATGAAATGGCTGTTGTCGACACCAAATTGAAAGTTCACGGTATTGACGGCCTTCGTGTGTGCGATGCATCGGTGATGCCAACGATCGTGTCTGCAAACACCCATACGACCACCGTCATGATCGCAGAACGCGCCGCTGACTTTTTGCTTGGTAAAGCGTAATGCGGCGTTCGATCTCAAAAGGCACACCATGTCTGTAAGAAACGCAGCCCTGTTCTTTGAAAAATGTGCGGTTCAGCCTAAAATGCTGGCCCGCTACGAAACGATGCCTGTCCCCGACATGCTATTTGCTGCCAGCTGCGAAGGTTACACCTTCAATGTCGAGGATCTCGGTAAATTGATCGGGGGCATGGAGGTTTGGCGGATTATGCAAGTAGACAAGCAAGAAATTAACGGCGAAAGCGCTCTGTGGCGCTATATGTGGGGCCGTTCGCGTTTGGACTATGTTGTGAAAGAGCTTTGGTTGAAGACGGACGCAGCAACCCGCAAGAGCTTAATCGACGGAGGCGAAAAATGATCGACCCCAACGTTTTTCGGTTTCTGGCCGATCTGGCGAAGGACCCCGAAACACTGCGCGTTTTGGGACTGAAATCGAAAGCGGATGTTTTGTCTGAATCCCGCGCGCGCGGGTATATTTTTGATGAAACTACATTTGACGCGACCCTGTGGGGTACGGAAATAAAGCTGGCCGAACTGATAGGTGAGCCGTTTGATTTCTCCTGTTCGATGTGGGAAACGATGTTTGGCAAATCATATCTGGAGTATCTTTCGAAAGTTGTATCGCCGGCAGCTTTGGCGGCGTTCCACTCTTAAATGCTTAAGCTGACGAAACAGTGACATCTTGGCAACTTCTCTCTCTTAAATACCATAAAACTGGAAAATTGGTCTGAGAGAGGGACGTTGCTACGTTTTCTCTTTAACTAATGCGATTTGGGCCGAAGAGTAAACCACCACCTGAATGGGTTGTCAACTTAAAAGGCGCAAAACTATCGAAAGATTGACATGGTCAACTTAAGTTGACTGAGGCCCTAACAATGCTACTCAAGGTAGTGCTAAAATTTTGGTGTTAGAAGCAAAAACTTATGGCATCTTGTTGCCGAACCTTCACACTGAAATGCGTTAAGTTACAATGGAATCGTCAATACACCCTTCAAATTCGTCGGAGATAGAATAAATGACTAAGCGCACTGAAACCAAGCGTATTCTGGCTGTGATGTCAGAATTTGGATATTGGGGCATTGAACTGGTTGGCCCGCTTCGCAAGTTGGAAGCAGCTGGTTATAAGTTTGATTTTGTTTCGCCCAAGGGCAAGCGCTCTCCAGTGCTGCCGCCAAGCACAGATACAGCTTTTTTCGACCCTCCTTTGGGCGTTTGTGTCACCACGCCCGGCGACAAGGCCTTGGTGGAAGCGTTTGAAGCAACGCCGGCGCTGAATGCCACATTGAACCTGTCAAAAATGTTCCCCGAGCGTCCTTACTATTCGCGCCCGAACTTTTTGCGCGAATTGGAAGCTTATTATGAAACCCGCCGCTTGGCGCAGGAATCGGCAGTGGCAACCTATGACGCCATCTTGCTTGTCGGCGGCTCTGGCCCGATCGTTGACATTGTTAACAACCAACGTGTGCACGATCTGGTGCTTGGCTTCCACGCTGCTGGTCGCCCGATTGGCGCTATCTGCTATGGTGTCGCCGCTTTGGTCTTCTCGCGCGATTTCAATGAGCGCAAGTCGATCCTGAGGGGCAAACACGTCACCGGCCACTGCATTGAATACGATTATCATGATGGCACGGGCTTTATGGGCACCGACTTTAACATGGGTCCGCCCCCGTATTCCTTGGAGCACCTGCTGACTGACACTGTGGGCTCAGAAGGCCAATATCATGGCAACTTCGGCAAGCAGACGTCAGTTATCGTCGACTATCCGTTCATCACCGCGCGCTCGCTGCAATGCTCGCATGAATTTGGTGATCGTTTTGTCGATGTGCTGACCAAAGACCTTAAGCGCTCGGGCTGGTAATACTCAAAAAGAATAACATTGACTTGGGCCGAATTTGGCCCGAGTTGTCACGTGTACACTAAAATAACGGGTGGACGAATGTCGCGAACAGGCCATTACGCTATTCTTGATCAACTTCTGGCTGACGGCGTCACCAAGATCTTTGGTAACCCCGGCACTGTAGAGCAAGGTCTTCTTGACGCGCTGGAGGATCGCCCCGGCCTGTCTTATGTGCTGACCCTGCAGGAAAGCATCGCGATTTATGCCGCTGATGCCTATGCCCGCGCTTCGGGTGGCTTGGCTGTCGCACAGATCCACTCTAGCCCCGGTTTGGGCAATGCTTTGGGCGCTATGTATCAGGCCAACCGCGGCCATAGCCCTATTCTGGTTTTGGGCGGTGA
>CAMAYO010000102.1 GCA_945862465.1 Pseudorhodobacter antarcticus
GATCGCGCCCCACGGCAAAGGTGGGCAACTGGTCATGTCCGCGCTCTTTCACCTTGGGGGTGGCTGTTCCGGTCAAGATATCAATCAAATGCCCCGCGCCAAAGCTTTCGCCCGTCCGCAGCACAGCCGACAGCGCCTTGCGCACCGCATCTGTGGCGTCAAACAGCTTGGCGGGGCGTTGGCACAGATCGCAATTGCCGCAGGGTTCGGATGTTTCGCCGAAATACGAAAGCAACACCTGACGGCGGCAATTCAACGCCTCGGCCAAGCCGAGCAGTGCGTTCAGCCGCCCATGATCAGCCGCTTTGCGTTCGGCGGGGGCAGCGCCTTCGTCAATTTGCTGGCGGCGCAGGCGGATGTCATCGGGACCATACAGCGTAAGGGTATCGGCAGGCGCGCCGTCACGGCCAGCGCGGCCGATTTCTTGGTAATAGCCTTCGATCGACTTGGGCAGGTCGGCATGGGCCACCCAGCGGATATCGGGCTTATCAATCCCCATGCCAAAGGCCACAGTGGCAACCACGATCAACCCGTCATCCTGCTGAAAGCGCAACTCGGCCTGACGACGGTCTTCGGCGTCCATTCCAGCGTGATAGTGCAGCACCAGATGCCCCGCCCCGCGTAGGGCTTGGGCCAAAACCTCGGTCTTAGCGCGGCTGGAACAGTAGATGATCCCCGACTGCCCTTTACGCGCTGCCGCATAGTGCAAAATCTGCTCGCGCGGGCTGTCTTTGACGGCAAAGGCCAGCCTTATATTGGGCCTGTCAAAGCCGCGCAGAAAGGTGACGGGGGGCGTGCCGTCGAACAGACGGGTTGTGATCTCGGCCCGCGTTTCGGCATCGGCCGTGGCGGTAAAGGCCGCCAAAGGCACGCCCAAAGACTGCCGCAAAGCGCCGATGCGTAGGTAATCGGGGCGAAAGTCGTGGCCCCATTGGCTGACACAATGCGCCTCGTCCACCGCAATCAGGCTCACTCCGATGCGCCGCAGCATGGGCACCGTGGCGGGGGCTGCAAGCCTTTCGGGGGCCAGATAAAGCAGCTTCAATCGGCCTTCATCAAGGGCTGCGAAGACCTCTTCCGTCTCCGCCTCGGTATTGCCCGATGTCAGCGCCCCCGCTTCCACCCCCGCCGCCTTAAGCGCGCGCACCTGATCGCGCATCAAGGCAATCAGCGGAGAGATCACCACTGTCACCCCATCACGGCACAGCGCAGGCAATTGAAAACACAGCGATTTGCCACCGCCCGTTGGCATGATGGCCAAGGTGTTTTGCCCTGCGATCACCGCCTGAACAATCTCTTCCTGACCGGGGCGAAACCCGGCAAAGCCCCAAACTTGGTGCAGCAATTGGTCAGGAGAGGTCATAGCATCCATAAACATCGGGGCAGTTTGCCCCGATCCGGCAAACCAAGGGTAACGCGCATCAATACATGTTGTTGCGGATCAAAATTTCGATCGCATAAACCCCAAACAGCACGATCAATGGCGCAAAGTCGATCCCGCCCGAGATTGGGATCATGCGGCGGATGCGCGAATACAGCGGGTTCAGCGTGCTGTTCAGCCCATACCAAATCTGCGCGACAAGCTGCTGGCGCAGGTTCAAGACTTGGAAATTGATCAGCCAGCTCATGATCACATGAACCAGAACGATCCAGCGCAGAATCTGCACCGCGAAAAGCACAATTTGCAAAAGCGAGGTCATGTGGCACCCATTCAAAGACGCGCCTTAGGTAGCGCGCATGGGCCCCAAGCGCAATCGCTTCCGCCACCCTTGCGCAAATCCGCCGCTTCAGGCTTGATCGGTCAAAAGAGGGGACGCGCATGGCCAGCAAACGCATCTGGGGTTGGTATTTTTTCGATTGGGCCAGCCAACCTTACAGCACTTTGCTGCTGACCTTTACCTTTGGCCCCTATTTTTCCGAAGTGGCGAGTGCCAAGTTTCTGTCCAGCGGGATGGATCAGGCCGCAGCCAATGCCGCCGCCCAAACCTATTGGACAACGGGGCAAACCATCACGGGCCTGCTGATCGCTTGCCTTGCGCCGATTTTGGGGGCCGTGGCGGACGGGTCTGGTCGGCGGATGCCGTGGATTTGGGCCTTTTCGGCGCTATATGTCGTGGGGTCTTGGGCGCTGTGGTTTCTCTCACCTGTGCAGCCTGACCTGTTCATGGCGATGGTCTGGTTCGGCCTTGGCCTGATCGGGATGGAGTTTGCCACGATCTTCACCAATTCGCTGATGCCTGATCTGACAGGCGATGCCGACATGGGCAAAGTGTCGGGCGCGGGGTCGGCTTGGGGCTATCTGGGTGGGATCGTGGCGCTGATCTTGATGCTGACCTTGTTCAACGAAAACGGGGCCACGGGAACCACCCTGATCGGCATTCCGCCGATCTTTGGGCTAGATGCCGCACTGCGAGAGGGCACGCGCGCCGTAGGGCCGTTTACCGCGCTTTGGTATGTGCTTTTCATGGTGCCGTTCTTCTTTTGGGTGCGCGAAAGCGGGCGGCGCAGCCCGATCAGGCTAGGCCAATCGCTGCGGAACCTGTGGGCGCTGATCATGTCGCTGCGGCAACGGCAAAGTCTGGGGGCGCATTTGCTGTCCTCGATGATGTATCGCGACGCGCTGAATGCGCTGTACGGGATCGGGGGCATCTACGCCTCGGCCGTGTTGGGCTGGTCGATCACGCAGATTGGCATCTTTGGGATCATCGCCGCTATTTCGGCTGCGTTTTTCACATGGGTTGGCGGCATCGCCGATTCCGCAAGGGGGCCAAAGCCTGTGATCATGGCATCCATGTGGGTGCTGATCGCGGTTTGCCTTGTGGTCGCGGGAATGTCGCGCGAAGCGTTTTTTGGCCTGCCCCTACCCGCAGGGTCAGCCCTGCCCGACATTGTGTTTTACCTGTGCGGTTGCGCCATTGGCGCGGCTGGCGGCACGTTGCAGGCCGCGAGCCGCACCATGATGGTCTTTCACACCACGCCCGACCGCGCGACTGAGGCGTTTGGCCTTTACGCCCTATCCGGCAAGGCCACGACCTATCTGGGCACGATGGGGATCGCGCTGTTCACCCTGATCAGCGGATCACAGCGCCTTGGCATCGCCATCCCCTTGATTGCGCTGTTTGTTCTGGGCATGGTCTTTCTCAAATGGGTTAAACCGATGGGAGAGCGGTCTTGAAACGTCTGATCCTGCTAGCGCTTTTGGCGCTGGCCCAACCCGCGCTAAGTGAAACGCTGGCGGCCGAGCTGTTCGTAGCCAAAACCCATCCCACCTCTGGCACGGCCTTGCCCATCGGCAGCTATGCGCGCGGGTGTGCGGGAGGCAATGTGGAGCTGCCTGAAACGGGGCCGACATGGCAAGCGATGCGCCTAAAGCGCAACCGCAACTGGGGCCATCCTGAACTGGTGGATTATCTGCAAGACCTTAGCCAAGCGGTGACTGCCTTTGGCTGGAAGGGGTTGTATATTGGCGATCTTGGCAATCCGCGCGGCGGCCCGATGATTTCGGGCCATGCCAGCCACCAGATGGGGCTGGACGCCGATGTCTGGTTTTTGCCGCCTGAGCGGTTGGATTTGTCTGTCCAAGAACGCGAAAAGCTGGGGGCGATATCCATTCGCAGCGAAGACCAAAAGTCAGTCAACGAAAACTGGAACGCCAGCTACCGCGACGTGCTGAAAGCGGCGGCATCAGACCCACGAGTGGACCGCATCTTTGTCGCCGCTGCCATCAAGCTGGAACTGTGCAAAGGGGCCACGGCGGCTGATACCGCTTGGCTGCAACGCATCCGGCCAGAGGCGAACCATCAAGACCATCTGCACGTGCGCCTGAAATGCCCTGCCGGATCAGACCTATGCCAGACGCAAACGCCCAATGTGACAGAACTGTCAAAAGGCGGCAGCGGCTGTGATGAGACATTGGATTACTGGGTTTCAAACGCCTATCTGCACCCCAAGCCCGATCCAAACGCCAAGCCCAAGCCGCACAAAAAGCACCCGCGCGAATTTATCATGGCCGATCTGCCCGCCCAATGTGTGGGCGTTCTGAAGGGCAAGTGACCGAGAAGCACCCTCGGTTGACAAACCTGCGCCTGCGCGTCAAAAACCGCCGTCCTCATGGGGAGGGCCAAGTCTCCGCGACCTTGTAAAAAACGGAATGGATCATGAAAACCCTGATTGCTGGCATTCTTGCCATGGCCGCCATCGTTGTGGCCTCGAATATTCTCGTGCAGCACACCTTTGGCGCATATCTTACCTACGGCGCTTTTACCTATCCCCTGTCCTTTCTGGTCAATGACATCATCAATCGCTTGGCGGGCGTGAAAGCCGCGCGGCGGGTGGTTTTGGCGGGGTTTGTGGTGGGGCTTGCCTGTTCGTTCATCGGCACACAACTGCACAATGACTATGGCCCCCTTGTCACCCTGCGCGTGGCGCTTGGGTCGGGCACGGCCTTTCTGGTCGGCCAGTTGCTGGATGTGACGATCTTTGACCGCCTACGCCGCGCCGAATGGTGGCGCGCGCCGCTGGTTTCCACCCTGATCGGGTCCACCATCGACAGTGTGATCTTCTTCACCATCGCTTTCGCGGCCAGCCTGACCTTTCTGGAACCATCCAGCGATGTGTCTTGGGCCGCCGTTTCGGGCCCGCTTTTGGGCAGTGGCCCGATGGTTCCCCTATGGGTTTCGCTGGCCGTGGCCGATTGGGGCGTAAAATTTGGGATCGCTGTCTTCGGGTTGCTGCCCTTTCGCCTGATAATTGCAAAATTCAGCATAAGGGTAGCGTAAAAGGTTTTGACAAACACAAAATATGTGCCAACCTACCTGTATCGATAACCAATTCGAAAGGAGGTGACCCAGTGTCTAGAGTGATATTGGAGAGAGGTGTCGGGACAGCCGGGGGTTTCGTTTTCTAAGGGCAGCCCCTTGGTAGACGGCCACAGGTTGGATGGATGCCCTAACTGGCCCATCTCCTTGGAACTCGGGAAGGGTCACCGCTTAGGTGGCCCTTTCTCTTATGGCGAAGCGACATGCTGCACATCACCGACACGATCCAGATCGCCGACTGGGAGTTGAGCGAACAGTTCGTCCGCGCTTCTGGCCCAGGGGGGCAGAACGTCAACAAAGTGTCAACCGCCGTCGAGCTGCGCTTTGAGGCAGAGCGTTCGCCCAACCTGACCCCTGCGGTGAAAGCGCGCCTGAAACGGCTTGCAGGGCGGCGGTGGACGAATGAAGGCGCGATTGTCATTCAGGCCGAGGAAACCCGCAGTCAGGCGCAAAACCGCGAATTGGCGCGAGAACGTCTGATCGAGATGATCCGCCAAGCGCTGGTGGCCCCCAAGCGGCGGCTGGCGACCAAGCCGACCTATGGCAGCATACAGCGCCGGTTGGTCGCCAAAAAGGTGCGTAGTGCTATCAAAGATGGCCGCCAAACGCCCGAAGACGACGATTGATCACACCAGCAAGTCTTGCCCTTGCTGCGCCCCCACACCGAACACCCGCTTATAGCGTTCGATCTGGTCCGAGGGGCCCATGGCCTTGTTAGGGTTGTCAGACAATTTCACCGTCGGCCGCCCATTGGCTGCAACCGCCTTGCACACCAAGGAAAACGGCGCCAGCGCATCAGAATCAGCCAAGCCACTGAAATCATTCGTCAACATCGTGCCCCAACCAAACGACACTTTGATGCGGCCGGCAAATTGGCGGTGCAAGTCTTCGATCTTGCCCACATCCAAGCCGTCCGAGAAGATGACAAGCTTTTGCCTTGGATCTTCACCCTTTTCCGCCCACCATTTGATCGCCACTTCCGCCGCGCGGGCAGGGTCACCGCTGTCAACGCGAATGCCCGTCCACGAGGCCAACCAATCGGGTGCGCGTTTCAGGAAGCCTTCAGTGCCAAAGGTGTCAGGCAAGATAATGCGCAGGTTGCCATCATGTTCATCCTGCCAATCGGCCATAACCTGATAGGGCGTGCGCGCCAAATCTGCATCGCTGTCGGCCAAGGCGGCATAGACCATGGGCAGTTCGTGGGCGTTGGTGCCAATGGCTTCAATATCGCGGCGCTGCGCGATCAGGCAGTTTGAGGTTCCGGTGAAGCGGTTCTCAAGCCCCTCCATCATCGCTTGCACGGACCAATCCTGCCACAGGAAGGAATGCCTGCGCCGCGTGCCAAAATCGGCGATGCGCAGCCCGTCAATCGCGCGCAAGCGGGTGATCTTTTCCCACAGCTTGGTCATGGCGCGGGCATAAAGCACTTCCAGTTCAAACCGCCCCAGCTTTTGCAGCACAGCCCGCCCGCGCAGTTCCATCAGCACGGCAAGGGCGGGAATTTCCCACAACATCACTTCGTGCCACGCGCCTTCAAAGGTCAGCTCATATTGGCCATCGCGCTTTTCCAAGTGATAGGGCGGCAGGCGAAAGCCTTCGAACCATTCCATGAAATCGGGGCGAAACATCTGGCGCTTGCCGTAAAACATATTGCCGCGCAGCCAAGTGCTTTCCCCGCGCGACAGCGACAGGGATCGCACATGATCCAACTGTTCGCGCAACTCGCCTTCATCCACCAGATCGGCAAGGCGGATTTTCGGGCTGCGGTTGATCAGGCTGAATTCCACCGTGGTGTCGCGGCGGTTGCGAAAGATGGATTGGCACATCAACAGCTTGTAAAAGTCGGTGTCGATCAAAGACCGCACAATCGGATCAATTTTCCAGCGGTGGTTCCACACCCGTGTCGCAAGATCAACCATTGCAGCGCTCCTTATCGCGCGGACTATGCCAGCAAGCGCGCGGAAAGGTCAAAGGGCCATCGCAGCCTAAGGCCCGATAATCTTGTGCAATTTACGCCAGCACAACGCCCGCCGCTGCCATCGCCTGTTGTTGGCGCGCCAAAGAACCGTCCAGATCAATCGCGCGGCAGGCATCTTGCAGCACCGTCACGTCAAAGCCCTGTGCCACCGCATCAAGGGCTGAAAAGGCCACGCAGTAATCGGTCGCAAGCCCCACCAGTGTTAGCCCCGTGACCCCGCGTGCGCGCAGGTAGCCGTCAAGGCCAGTTGGGGTTGTTTTGTCATTCTCAAACAGCGCGGAATAGCTGTCAATCGCCGCGCGAAACCCTTTGCGGAGGACCATTTGCGCCAGATCGCTGCGCAAGGCAGGGTGAAATTCTGCCCCCTTGGTGCCTTGCACGCAGTGGCTGGGCCACAGGGTTTGCGGCCCATAGGGCATACGCACATTGGAAAAGGGTGCAGCGCCAGCGTGGTTGGCGGAAAACGAGCTATGATCCGCAGGGTGCCAATCTTGCGTCAGCACCACGGTTTGAAATTCCCCCATCAGCGCGTTGATCTGGGCAATGATCGCATCGCCTTGGGCCACCGCCAGCGCACCCCCGGGGCAGAAATCATTCTGCACGTCGATCACGATCAGGGCATGGTGGGCTGGGCGCATGGGAACCTCCATCGGTGTCTAGCTAGGCATCCGCCGCCAAAGGGTCAAGCCGGGGGTTGAGTTTACCCCCCCTTTGGGCCTAATGCGCTGCCATGATCACAGTCGCCGCCTTGTACCACTTTACCCCCTTTGCCGACCCGCAAGACTTGCGCGGGCCGTTGTTTGATTTGGCCAAAGCCCAAGGCATCATGGGCACGCTGCTTTTAGCGACAGAGGGCATCAACGGCACAATTGCGGGAACCCGCGAAGGAATTGACGCCATCCTAGCCCATATTCGCGCCCTTCCGGGTTGCGCAGATTTGGTCTGGAAAGAAAGCCGCGCCGACAAAATGCCCTTCGTGCGCATGAAAGTGCGCATAAAATCCGAAATCGTCACGCTGGGCGTGGCAGGGGTTGACCCCTTGGCCCGCGTGGGCCGCCATGTGCCGCCGCAGGATTGGAACGCGCTGATCCAAGCGCCCGATGTGGCGGTGATTGATACGCGCAATGCCTACGAAATCTCGATCGGCACCTTTGAAGGCGCGATTGATCCCGGCACCTCGACCTTCCGCGAGTTTCCGGCGTGGTGGCAGGAAAACCAACATAAATTCGCGGGCAAGCGGATAGCGATGTTTTGCACGGGCGGCATCCGCTGCGAGAAATCGACCAACTACCTGCTAGGCCAAGGCGTGCCAGAGGTGTTTCACCTGCAAGGTGGCGTGTTGAAATATCTGGAAGAAATTCCTGAACCCGAAAGCCTGTGGCAGGGCGAATGCTTTGTGTTTGATCACCGCGTGGCCGTGGGCCATGGGCTGAAACAAGGCAGCGCGCAAATGTGCTGGACCTGTGGGCATCCGATGGCGGCTGGGGTGGAATGCCCCGAATGCGGGCCAAGGTCTGTGACAACCCGCTGAATTCACGTTGACGCCACATGGGCTTGGCGCGAAGGTGCCCGCAACTTTCAGCAGGTGCGCGATGACGAAATCTTCGGTCTTTACTCCGGTTCTCATCGCAGGCTGCGCGGTGCTGATGCTTAGCTTTGCGCTGCGGGCCAGTTTTGGCGTCTTTCAAAT